>CAZNBU010000320.1:0-4566 GCA_964571035.1 uncultured Planctomycetaceae bacterium
CACCCCTTGATCAGGAGGACCATCCATGAGGTGTATGGTGTTGCTGTGCCTGCTCGCCGGGTGTGCGTCGTCGCAAAACGAACAAAGCGCGTATGCCGATCACATGTTCGAGGCGGACGTTGACTACGAGCGTGCGAGACCGCAGTCGGTGCATCGGCTTCAGCCCGGGTGGGTGGTTGCTGACCTGACCCTGGTTGACTTGGAGATCGAGGTTGCCGAGCGATTGCTCGAGGTAAAGGAGGCTTCAGACATCGCACCGCGCGCAAACGACCGCGCAATTGGTGAACTCGCGGCCGGGTTTGCGGTGACGCGCGGCGGCGAAATTCTGGCGCGGGAGAGTGTCCCGATCGAACTCGCCGCTGAGGCGCCAATCCAGTTTGAACGCGAGATCTTCTATGTAGCCGACTGGAGCCCGAACTATCGCGGCCGGGGTACCGCGCCGGTCGTGGGTACGTTCACGACAAGTACGACCGGAACTCTCAGGGTAACGCCGGTGGTCCGAGGCGGTTGGACGATCCAGGCGGATTTCGTGTCGGTTCAGCCCGAAGTACACAAGTTCACAACAAGCCTGGGCATGCTCATTGAAACAGTCGACATCATGGAGCCGGTGGAAACGCACCGTGTTGGCGTAGAGACACTGGCGCCGCAACAAACTGCGGCGTTTCAATTGGGGGGCGTTTCAGCCGGCGAACGCCCCCGCTTACGCGTGCTGTTCGTGCGGATAGCGAGCGACAGGGCGTGACTCAAAAGGGGACTGTCCCCGCAACTGGAAGCAAGCGAAAGCGTTCAACGAAGATTGCACGCTCGTAGCAACTGCGTGTTCCTGCTTCGTGATCATTCACGCCGATGCTACTGCACTGTTGCGCCCAGAAGCGGGGACAGTCCCTCGGCGCAAACTGCTGCGCCGGGGACAGTCCCCTTGGTTTTCGTAACGGTCGCTGGCGCTGTTTCGTAGCATGTTCATGGGGGTGTCGGATGGGCAGGCACTGGATCCTTGCATTGCTCCTGCTTGCCGCGTGCAGCTCGCCCGGTGATGAACCGCCCGCGTCCGACGCGTACACGGTCATGGCGGAGCCGGCTAGCGCGCCACCCGACATCACACCGGCTCAGGCGCGCCCCATTCTTCCCATTCAGGCGGACGCGAGCCCCGGCGCGCAGGTTGAGAAGCGCCCCCGTGTCTACCCGCGCGGATACTCGCGCGAGGTGAAGATCCTCTACGTCGAGCAGGGGTTCCGTTGGCAGGCGCGCGCTTTGAATGACGCTCTGAAGCGCGACCGCGGCGTGGCCTACCAGGCGTTCTTTCTCGACGCGCAGGACGGGTGGACACAGCCGGTTTCGCAATACGACGAAGCCATCCAACGCCGCCTGCTCCCGCTGCGGCACCCGTTCTCGTTCAAGGGCGCACCCGCGGGGACTCGCGAGCAGTTTCTCGGCATGAGCTACGACGTCATCCTGATCGGCGACATCAACCCGAAGGACAAGCGCATCCCCGACGAATGCTGGGCCCGGATCGACGAGTGGGTGCGCAACGGCGGCGGGTTGATCCTCGCGGCGGGGCAGCACCACCATCCCACCGCGTATCTCAACGACGAGGCGTTCCGCCGGCTGCACCCGTTCGATCTCAAGGTACCCGAAGGCGAGGTCGACACGAGCGTGATGAAGTACTGGGGACTGACGCAAGACGGCCACCGGCATCGCATCTGCGACCTCGGCGACGAAGGCAGCGAGGACCTGTGGGGCCGCGAGGAATCCGGCGCGTACAAGCGCGGGTTGCTCAACGGGCTGTACTGGTACGCGCAAGCCGGCAACGCGGTCGGCGGAACCACTGTGCTGGCGCGCGTAGCCACCGAAGGCAAGCCAATCAAAACGGGCGCGCCGCTGCTGGCAGTGCGCGAGCACGGCCGAGGGCGAGTGGTGTGGATCGGCAGCGACGACACGCACTACTGGCGAGAGTTCATAGGCGACGCGTACTTCTACCACTTCTGGCAAAACACAATCGCCTGGGCCGCGAATGCAGAGAAGTAGCGCGGGAAGGGGGACTGTCCCCGAGGTTGGGGACTGTCCCCGCAACTGGATGCCAGGCATTGCGCTCATCGAAAGTTGCACGCTCGTCGCAACTGCCTTTTTTGCATCGAGATGACACACGACGATGCTACTTAGCCGTTGCGCCCAGAAGCGGGGACAGTCCCTCGGCGCAAACTGCCGCGCCGGGGACAGTCCCCTAACAGCTACGGCGAACACCACGCTCGCGCGTGAGGGCATGAAAAAGATTGCATTGCACGTCAGGCCGGCCAGCGCCTGTCCGCCGTAGCCTTGGCGGAGGCGGAATGGCCGGCCCTTCTCAGGCGGCAGCGCGCGGGCAGGCACCTCCCGGGCCTGCGTGGTGGGAGTAGTAGTAGCGCGGACCTCCGGTCCGCAATACGGCCGGGACGGCCGCGCTCCCAGGGGGCGAACCGCAATTCCCAGTGGCGGCAAGCGCAGCCTGTTGCAGCGGCGCCAATCGACGTGGCGTATCGGAGCCCGTCGGCGCCTGCCCTGAGCTTGGCGAAGGTTCAGCGAGGGGACCTTGGATGTGCGATTCGTCTGAACCGGGTTGCTCGTTCAATGGTGCAACCGCCTCGGACACCTGTGCCGCCGCCTTGAGTGCACGGGCCTGGCGCATCAACTCGGCGTATGCTTTGTCGACGCGGTGTGCGAGTTCCGACATTCGTTCGGCGTTAGACCAGCACGCACTCATGGGCTGCTTGTGGCCTTCGCGTTCTTCGCATCCCTCGCGTCGCGGTGCGCCGCTCGGGTTCGTTGCTGCGCAACCTTCGCCCCTTCGCGTCATGTCGTTTTGGTTGCATGACCCGCGCGCGGGTTGAGGCACACTCCCCGTCGCTGGCTGTTTCTTGAGTTCGCGCTCAATTGCGAGCAGCAGTTCGCGGTGACGTTCAAAGTTGGGCAGGTCCATGGCGTTGTCCTGTGGTCCGTAGGGGCGACGTTCACGTCGCCCTCGGCGCAAGCGTTCCTTCGAGGGCGACGTAAACGTCGCCCCTACATACCCAGGAACCGGCGGACACACGTCGGGCGGTTCAGCGGGCAGCCGGCGGCAGGCAGGCGGCAGCAACTGTTTGCGGGGAGCCGACTTGCGGCGATCAACTTTTTTCGGAATTTGCGGGGAGCAAGAGCCCGGAGAGCAAGCGAAGGGCCGATCCGGGTTGCACTGGCAAAATTATGACGTCGAAGGCTCACCCGCACACACGCGAAGGTCCGCCATGCTACGGCCCTTCGCTTGCGCTTCCGCCTTCGCTGAAGCTACGGCGGACAAGCCGGGATCATGTTCTCTGCCAGCGCAGCACCGGCACCGGGTTGGCGAACCCTTTGGCGTGCGCTTGCTCTTCGGCGCTTTGCCACCCCGACTCACGCAGCGCCGCGCACCCGTTCGTGCGATCCGCCAGCGCCTTGGGCACGAGGATGTCGCCGCCAGTGCTCATGGCTTGCACGCGGGCGGCGAGGTTCACTGTGGTCCCGAAGTAGTCCAACCGCTCATTTAGCGTCACCGCTATGCATGGCCCGGCGTGCAAGCCGATCTTTAACTGTACGCCCTCATTGTGGCCGTGCTCCCGCACGTAGGCGTCCGTTCGTGTGTGTAGCTCGGCGGCGGCTTGCAGCGCGTCTTCCGGTTTGGTGAAGACAGCCATGATCGCGTCGCCGATGGTCTTCACGATCGCGCCTCGGTTGTTTTCTACGATTTCGTGCAGCACGTCGAAGTGCGTGCGCACGAGGCTGAAGGCCTTGGCGTCGCCGAGCGTGTTGTACATGGCGGTGCTGCCGACGACGTCGGTGAACAGGATGGTGGCGTCTTCGACGGCAAGCTTGATGCCGGGCGCGAGCACCTCGTTGCTGAACAGGTCTCTGAAGCGCTGATCGGCGACAAGCTCGGCGGCACTCAGCGCGTCCACAGCCCACTCGACACTTTCCATGACCGCGACGGTTTTGCGCGATGACGTGTTGCGGATGTGAACCTCGAACGGCGCGTCGGGCACGGTGCGGTCTTCGCCGGACAGGCGGCCGTCGCGCACTTCCACGGCGACTGTGCCTTCGCCCTTGTTCACGCGGTCGGTGTACGGGCGGTCGCCGCGCTTTTCGGCGCTGACGACTTCGATCCAGCGGTAGCTCTGCTCGCCGGTGAAGCGGATGCGGTAGCGGCCTTCCGCCAGGCGAACGTTGAAACGGTGCTCCTCGCCCGGCTGAAACAGCTTTTGGTAGACGATGTGGGGCGTCGTGCCCGGCCCGCCGAGGCAGTAGTGGAACTCCGGCACTTCGCGCACTTGCGGGTGGGGGGTGAAGACGGCTTCGAGGCTGCGGCCGAGATCGACGTCGAAGTCGATGTTGCAGCTTGGGCAGAAGGCGCGCTCCTTGATCTCCATCAGCGAGGCAAGGTTGAGCTTGTCGCCGCGGCAGTGTGGGCAGATCACGTCCCAACGCATCTTGAGCATGCCCGCCTTGGTGGCCGCGAGAAACAGGTTCAGCGTGTCGCGGAACCCTGCCCTCCAGCGCCGGGCGAACGCGCGCGGCTGCATG
>CAZNBU010000321.1:0-4566 GCA_964571035.1 uncultured Planctomycetaceae bacterium
CCCGCAGCCGCACCGGCCCAGGGCGGCGAAGGCGACCGAAAGCGCCGTCGCCGCAGGCGCCGCAGAAAGAAGAACGGAAACGGCCAGCAACCGGGCGGCCAGCAAGCGCAACAGGGTCAAGCCGCGCCACCGTCGGCGAGTGCGACGGAAACGGCTGCCGCTGCACCCGAGGCGTCCGCGAAGCAGGACGCGCCCGCGGAAGCACCGAAAACCGCAAGCGCGGAGAAGACGCCCGCCGAGCCGCAGAAAACCGACGGCTCCGCGGCCAAGCAACCCGAAGCTCCGCCCAAGCGTCCACGCCCGCGCCGCCGGCGCACACCCAAGAAGCGCGGCGGCCACCTGCCGAAGCGCGTTCTTGATGAGACAGGCGCAAAACCCGCTGAGCCCGCCAAGGACAGGGACGCGACGGGCACGAAGGATATTGACGGCAACAAGAAGGACGGCGGCGACGGGCCCGCGCCCGGCCCGCAGTACCGCTACAACCGCGGCGGCCCGCCCAAGATTCAGAACGTGCTCAAGCGCAACCAGGAAGTGGTCATCCAGGTCACCAAGGCAAGCCAGGGCGGCAAGGGGCCCGGGCTCAGCACCTTCGTCAGCCTGCCCGGCCGCTACATGGTGCTTACGCCAAGCAGCGACCGCGGCGGCGTCTCGCGCAAGATTGAAGACGGCGGCGCGCGCACCGAGTTGCGCAAGATGCTCGACAAACTGCCGGTGCCGGAAGGCATGGGCGTCATCATCCGCACGGCTGCAATCAACCGCAGCTATGACGACCTGCTGCGCGACCTGAACTATCTGCTGCGGGTCTGGAGCGTGATCGTCGAGCGCATCCACGACGCGCCCGCGCCCGCGCTGTTGTACACCGACAGCGATCCCGCCATCCGCGCCGTGCGCGACTACTTCACCGCGGAAACCGAAGAGATCATCATCGACAACCGCGAGGTCTTCGACCGCGTGGTGTCATTCTTCGACCAGTTGATGCCGAGCTTCCGCGACCGCGTGAAGCTGTACGAAGGCGACATCCCGCTGTTCTTCGCGGCGAACCTTGAATCGCAGATCGAGCACATCTTCGACAAGAAGGTCACGCTGAAATCCGGCGGGTACCTGTTCATCGAGCAGACCGAGGCGCTGATCAGCATCGACGTGAACAGCGGCAAGTTCACGGGCGGCGGCGACGCCGAGAAGACCGCCTATCTCACCAACATGGAAGCCATCCCCGAGATCTGCCGGCAGCTGAGGCTGCGCGACCTCGGCGGCATCGTCTGCTGCGACCTGATCGACATGATGAACGCGCGGCATCGCCATGATGTCGAGAACGCGCTGAAGCGAGAGCTGCGCAAAGACCGCGCGCGCACCAAGGTCGCCAAGACGTCGCCGTTCGGCGTGATCGAGATGACACGCCAGCGCGTGCGCCCCAGCATCAAGGCCTACACCTTCGTCACCTGCCCGACGTGCGGCGGGTTCGGCAGCGTGCGCAGCGCCGAGACGCTGTGCCTTTCGCTGATCCGGCGCATGAAGATCGCGCTGGTCGAAGAGCGCGTGAAAGAGCTGGCGGTGCAGGTTCACCCGCACGTGCTGTCGCACCTGCACAGCGAGTTCCGCGAAGACATCGACGAGCTTGAAGAGAACTACGACAAGCGCCTCGTCTTCGAGTACGCGCGCGACCTCGTGCTGGGGCAGACGCGCTTTTTCTACATGAACGAGCGCGGCGTGCGCGTGCTGTACGACATGGACCAGCGCATCAACAGTTTCTCCGGGAGCGCGGGCGCGAAATCCAAAGCCAACGTCCCGCTGCCTTTGGCGACCAGCGGCGGCGCAAGCCCGCAAACCGGCCCGGCAGCAACGGACGCCGAGAGCCGCAAACGCCGTCGCCGACGCGGCGGCCGACGGCAGCGCGAGCGCGAACAACAGCGGCTGGAACGCGACCAGCGCATCCGCGACCAGGCAAGCAAGGCGGTCACGTTCGGCGACAAGTTGCCCGACGCGCCGAAGATCGAAGTGATTCGCGAGGAAGCCGCGTCTGAAAAATCGAAGTCGACAAACGCACGAGGAAGACGAAGGAAAGGGTCACGTCGCGCGCAAGATAAGGTACAATCTTCAGTCAAGGGTAACGAACAACCGAAGAAGGAACCGGCCGCGCCGCCACAAGTCTCCTCCGCCAAGGAGACGGCAGCGCCCGAGCCGGAGAAGGTGGAGGCCGGTGGACAGGCCACCGGTGTTGTCGAGACCTTAGCAGAAGGGGAAAGCGACATGGCAAAGAAAGCCGCGAAGAAGAAGACAGCCAAGAAGAAGCCGGCAAAGAAGGCCGCAAAGAAAAAGCCGGCCAAGAAAAAGACCGCTGCCAAGCGGAAGCCGGCAAAGAAAAAGGCCGCAAAGAAGAAGCCGGCCAAGAAGAAGACCGCCGCAAAGCGCAAGCCGGCCAAGAAGAAGGCCGCCAAGCGCAAGCCCGCGCGCCGCAAGACGCGCAGCTCGTCGGACGAGTAGCAGCGATCAGGTGATTCGGGGCAGGCACTTGTTGCCTGCCCCGTTCCGTTTAACGCCACGCCCGCGCAAGGCGCTCTGCGGCCTGAACGACCTGCGGCAGCGGCAGGCCTGTGAACCCAATCGTCAGTGCGTTTGGCGCCGTGTCGGGGTTCAGGTAGCACGCGCTCTGGTCGTAGACGCGCACTCCGGCTTCGTGGGCTAGTTGCTTTCCCTGCTGGCGCGTCAGGTTGCCGGGCAGATTCAGGGCGAGGCGCATGCCGCCCGGCGGCAGGGTCTTCGGCACTATGCCGGGCGCCAGCTCGTTCATGCGGGCGGCGAACGCTTCGCGCTTTTCGGCGTACAGCTTGCGCATACGGCGCAGATGCCGCTCGAAGTGCCCCTCGGCAATGAACTGCGCCAGCGCCGCGCTTTCCAGCATCGGCGGCATGAAGTCCATGTGCCAGCGCAGGCCCGCCAGCGCGTCGATCAGCCACTCCGGCGCAACCACATACCCTACGCGCAGGCTGGGATAGAGCACCTTGCTGAAGCTGCCGACGTACACGACTACGCCCGCGGTATCGATGCCGGCCATGGCGCGCAGCGGCCGGCCCTCGTAGCGGAACTCGCCGTCGTAGTCGTCTTCAACAATCATGAACCCGTGGCGCGACGCAAGCTCAAGCATCTCCATGCGCCGCCCGCTCGGCAGCGATACGCCTGTCGGGTACTGGTGGCTCGGCGTCAGGTGCAGCAGCTTCGGCTGCGCACCCTTTTCAATCGCCGCTGCGACGGCCGACGGTTGCGCCCCTTCTTCATCTACGGGCACCGGCGCAAGCTTCGCCTTCAGCGCGTAGAAGATGCTGCGCGCGCCAAGGTATCCCGGGTCTTCCGCCAGCACCGTGTCGCCCGCGCCCACCAGCAGCGATGCCGTCAGCCACAGCCCCTGCTGGCTCCCCGATGTGATCGCCACGTTGCGGTACGTGCAGTCGATGCCGCGCGCGCGGCCCAGGTACCCGGCGATGGCTTCGCGCAGTTCCCGCAACCCGTACGCGCTGCCGTAGTTCATGCGGTAGCGGCGCGCCACCAGCAGCTGGTTGTTGACCATCCGCCGCCAGATGCGCAACGGAAACGCGTCGATGTCCGCCGCGCCAAGCCGCAGGTCTAAATCCTCGCCCGGCACCGGCCCCGGGTCTTCGGGCTGCAGCACGCGCGCGTAGAACGGCGGCGGCGTCGGCGAGTTGGCCAGCGCAACGCGCTTCAAGGGGTGCGGTTTGATCTTCTCGGGCGAAGTAGCGAAGTCGGGCTGCGGCAACATCTCGGCAACATAGGTGCCGCTGCCGTGGCGGCCGCTGAGCAGCCCTTCGGCTGCAAGCTGCTCAAACGCCTGCGCGACGGTGTTGCGGTTGACGCGCAACTCGCGCGACAACGAGCGTGTGCTCGGCACGCGCTCGCCGCGCCGCAGCCTGCCCGCCAGGATGTCCGCGCGAATGCTGTCGGCGATGCGCTGGTACAGCGGCACGCCTTGGCGCGTTTCGATATCGACCAGTAGCTCGGGCATGGCCCGCTCCGTATGCCGGATATTCTGTTCGATATCTAACAGTTTTACCACCCTCTTCCATCCCGGTTTCCCTTGGCTTGCCCTCGCCGTGGGGTATGTTCATGGTGGTCCCAACCGGAGGTTCCCCATGGCCAAGGAAAAGAAGGGTAAGGGCGGCGCGATCCTGCTGCTGCTTCTGTTGCTGATCATCGGCGTAGGCGTTGCCGGGTATCTGAAGCCGGATCTGCCGGTCGTCGGCCCGCTGGTCTCAGGGTTCTTCAAGAAGGGCGCCGAGGGGATGGACCGCAGCGGCACGTACAGCGTCAAGGTCACCGAAGCCTCGCTGGATTCGCAGGAGTTTGCCGACGGCTCCACGGTTGACCTGCAGGTGCGGATCAAGCGCATAGATAAGGAAGGAAAGTCCACCACGCTCTGGGACAGCAGCAAGTACGGCGACCGGCTTGCAGTGATCGGCAGGGATGCGCTCAGCACCCAGTGGCCCGACCGCCCGTTCGAAGTTGCCTGGCAGCCGGGCGACGTGATCCGCGTAGAGGTATGGGACTACAAGGGCC
>CAZNBU010000322.1:0-4563 GCA_964571035.1 uncultured Planctomycetaceae bacterium
CCTGGTTCAAGGCGCGCGGCGTGGAGATGTACACGCAGGAGGACGGGTGCCTGTTTCCGGTTTCGGATTCGTCGCAGACCATCATCGACTGTTTTCTGCAGGCGGCGCGCGCGGCCGGCGTGGAGTTGCGCACCAACGCCGGTGTCGAGCGCATCACGCGCGAAGGCGACGAGTTCCGCGTGACGCTGGCCGGCGGCGAAACACTAGCGTTCGATCGCGTGCTGATCGCCACCGGCGGGTGCCGCGTGCCCGCCATGGGTGATCTGGCCGTCAGCCTCGGCCACACGCTGGAACCGCCGGTGCCGTCGCTGTTCACGTTTCACGTGGACGCAACCTGGGTGCACGAGCTCGCGGGGATCGTGGTCGCGCCGGTGCAGGCTTCGGTGCCCGGCACGGGGTTGCGCGAGACGGACATTCTGCTGTTCACGCACTGGGGGCTTAGCGGGCCGGTGATCCTGCGGCTGTCAGCCTGGGGCGCGCGCAAGCTGGCGGCGACCGGGTACAAGTTTCCGCTGCATCTCAACTGGCTGCCGGAGCACGACAGCGGCGCGATCGAAGCTGAGCTTGAAGCGCGCCGCAACGCCCACCCAGCCAAGCTCGTCGTCAACACACCGCTCGCGCCGCTGACCGCGCGCTTGTGGGAGGCGCTGGTGCTGACGGCGGTAGTGCCGCGCGAAACGCGCTGGTCGGGGGTGTCGCGCGCGATGCGGCACGCGCTGGTGCAGCAGTTGACTCGGACGGAGCTGCCGGTGATCGGCAAGACGCTCAACAAAGACGAGTTCGTAACCTGCGGCGGCGTGCGGCTGAGCGAGGTCAACTTCAAGACGATGGCAAGCCGCATCTGCCCCGGCCTCTACTTCGCGGGCGAACTGCTGGACATCGACGGCATCACCGGAGGGTTCAACTTCCAAGCCGCCTGGACAACAGGGTGGCTGGCGGGCAAAGCAATGTCGGCGTGAGCAGTGAAGCAAAAGACCCCCGCGTGGCGGGGGTCTTTGCCGGCTGGAGTGCTTGCTCCTGCCTGAGGTTTTGTGCAGGTGGCCTGCGTTGTGGGGACAGCCCCCCACTTTGCGCTTCCGGAGCGGCTATTCTCCGGATGCGGCGCGGGTTTCCCCGCGGGGCGATTGTGCGCGTCGACAGCGCAAGAGCCCGGTCAATGTTTGAGAGGGTTTCCCCTTCATCCACCTGCGCGAGTCACCCCGCGCCGACCTGACCCCGGAAGTTCCTGTAGCAGAGGAGCTCCCGCAACCCGGTGCTGCATCACCGCACTGCACGAAAGGAACTGTATCCCGCGATCAGCCCAAATCCAGCAGTGTCGGTCTATAGTTGAAATGGTGATAAGTTTGCGGTTGCTGACACACTACCGCGCGAGCTCGTACGTCCCGCCGGTGGACTTCTTCAGCTTGCCGCGCCCGACCAGCTCGTCCCAGATCTCCGGCGGAAACTGCTCTGGAGGCCGAATCCCGGTGATCGTCGCTTTTTCCCGCGATAAATGCGCAGCCGGCGCGGCGCTGCCTTGCGCGTCGGCTTGATAAATTTTCAGCCGCTTCTTGAACGCCTTGAAGGCGCGGTCCTGCTCTTCTTTCGTCGCCATGGGCGCAGCGTATCGAGGCGCCGCGGCCGGCGCCAGAATTAATGGCGGTTGGCGCAGCGGGCCGCGTATTCTGGTCAACACCCCAGTTGCTGTCCGGAACCTTGTATGCCCCTTTGGTGGTTCGTCCGTCACGGCGAGTCCATGGCGCAAGCCACACAATGGACGGGTCCGGAACCCGATATCCCGCTTTCTCCCCTCGGCGAGGAGCAAGCCGACGCGCTGGTAGACACGCTCGCCGTGCTGCCCATTCAGCGCGTGCTGGTGTCGCCGTACCTGCGGGCGCGCGAGACGGCTCGCCGGGCGATGAGCGGCAACGTGCTCCCGCACACCGTGCTGCACCCGCTGCACGAGCGCCTTTCCGGCGACTGGCGCGAATGGTTCGCCACGCTGGAAGAAGCCGATGCGCGCATGGCCACTTGGGATTTCCGCCCGCACGGCGGCGAGAGCATCCTCGACGCCACCGTCCGCGCCCTGCGCGCGCTGCACGAGCACGAGGCGCCCCACAACACCATCGTGTTCGCGCACGGCCGCCTGCTTGCCGGCCTGCTGACCGCGATCGACGACGCCGACACCACCCGCGCCATCATGCCCACCGCCAACTGCGCCGTGGACGCGCGGGAGATCGCGCCCGGCACCTGGGGTCGCCTGCTGAACGCGCTATCGCAGCAGCAGGCGGCAAGCGGGCAGCCTCTTTTGTAAAGACAAGCCTTTACTAAACTGACTGCATGGCGAACGCGAAGGCACGCCACCCGCAGAACGTTGACGGCGACTTCTTCGTCGATACCACCTGCATTGATTGCGACACCTGCCGCTGGCTCGCCCCCGAGACCTTCACCGACATCGGCGACCAGAGCGCCGTCCACCACCAGCCCGCCACCGACGCCGCCCGCAAAGCCGCCCTGCGCGCCGTAGTGTCCTGCCCCACCGCCAGCATCGGCGTAACCGAGCCAGCGACCCGCGCGCTGCTGCGCGAGGTCAGTACGTCGTTCCCGCTGCGGCTCGAGGACGACGTCTTCTACTGCGGGTACCACGCCGAAAGCAGCTTTGGCGCAGCCAGCTACTTCATCCAGCGCGACGGCGGCAACGTGCTGATCGACTCGCCCCGCTTCGCCGCCCCGCTGGTCAAGCGCATCGAGGAAATGGGCGGCGTACGCTGGGTCTACCTAACCCACCGCGACGACGTAGCTGACCACGCCAAGTGGGCCGCAAAGTTCGGCGCGGAGCGCATCATCCACGCCGACGACGCGCGCGGGCTGGAGGCCGAGATCAAGCTCAGGGGCAGCGACGAGCACGAAATCGCGCCGGGCCTCACGGTCATCCCAGTGCCCGGCCACACACGCGGCCACACGGTGCTGCACTATCGCGACAAATTCCTGTTCACCGGCGACCACCTCGCCTGGTCAAAGCGCCGCGACAACCTGTACGCCTTTCGCTCGGCGTGCTGGTACTCGTGGGAGGAGCAGATCAAGTCCATGGAGCGTCTGCGCGGCAAGCGCTTCGAATGGGTGCTGCCGGGCCACGGTTGGCGCTTCAACGCCAGCGCAGCCGAAATGGCGCGGCAACTGGACACCTGCATCGCGTGGATGAAGACGAAGTAAAACCCCGGTACAGCGTATTCAAAACAACCGGCCTCTTTATAATGGCCGCCCTTCCGCAACATGGGTTATGGTCTGCGCATGAAACCGGAAGTGGCGACTTGGTAATCAGGAGAAGGCAAACCCTCAACCCCTCTGGAGGGAAGGAGACACGCATGAAGTGGGCACTTATCGCAATCGTGGCAGTAGTCGTCCTGGGCGGCGTCGGGTACGCGGTGTACGAATTGACCAGCCTGCCTGAGGACGCGCAGGAGTGGTGGGACGAGCAGAAGCTGGAAAATTTCCCCACGCAAGCCGCGCGCGAAATCAAGGACATGGAAGATCGGCTTGCCAAGCTCAAGGATACGCGGCAGGAGCTTGACCTGGAGCGCATCAAGCTACAGGGCGGCGAGTCCATGGGCGACTCCAACTTCAAGGAAGTCGACACCGGGTTCATGACCCGCTACGGCTACGACAAGAAGATCGAGATGTACATCGCAGCCGGCGAGAAGCTCGGTGCCTCGTACAAAGACACCGCCTCGAGTCCCGACGCGTTGATCAATGCCGACACAGGTGAGCTCAGCGACAAGGCGACCATGGTGGTCAGCTTCACGAACCCGATGGACGGCAAGCAGATCCGCGAGAAGGAACTCACGGTCGCTGATGTCATGAACATCCTTGGCCAGATCGAAGAGAAGCTCGTAACGTATGAATACGAGCGCGAACTCGTGAACGAGGCGATCACCGGATACGAGGAGACCATCAAGGAGATTGACACCACGATCAAAGCGCAGGAGCAAGCGCTGAAAGAGTTCCGCCAGGAGGTCAAGAAGATCGAGGCGCAGCTCAAGATCATCAAGGTCAAGGAAGACCTCGCCGAGATTAACAAGGCGATCTCGGGCAAGGAAAGCAACAGCGAGCTGGGCAAGCTGATTGCGCAATACGAGAAGAAGAAGAAGGACTTCGCTGCGCGGCAGATGCAGGACGCCGGAACTGTTGAGAACAAGCCGAAGGGCTTGGAAGATCTCAGCAAGGAATCCGTGAGCGCGCCGAAGAGCTCGCGTTTCATCAAGTAGATTGACGATCTGAAGGGCAGGCCCGGGAAACCGGGCCTGTTTGCATTTGACAAGAACCGCGTGCGTCAGCGCGCGGCTATCGTGGATTGCATATCTCGACTGCACAGCCACGCGCTTACGCACGTGGTTCCTGCCTTCCTCAGGAGTCAGCGGTGGTGCAGTAGCTGGCGCGCGGAAGAATTCCGAAAAAAGTTAACGCGCGCAAACCCAGCACCCGCTTGTGGTTGCTGCTGACTGCCTGCTGCGGCCTGCCCGCTTTCTTCCCTGACGTGTGTCCGCCGGTTCCTGGGGGTAGAGGGCTACACGGGCGAGGGCGCCC
>CAZNBU010000323.1:0-4561 GCA_964571035.1 uncultured Planctomycetaceae bacterium
AGGGATCAGGTCCAGCAGGAACGCCTTGTGGATGGTCGAAAACGCCACCGCCCGCCGCTTGCGCAGCCGCCCGACGGTGCGGTTGCGGGGCGCGCCGTCGTACCCCTCCACCACAGCCGTGCTCATGATCAACTCATCATCTTCAAGTGCGATCACGGTGTGCAGCGTGCGGTCGTCGCTCAGCGGCCCGCTCATGGCCAGCGTGCCGGGGTCGTCCGGCTGCTCGGCCAGCATTGCGAACCCGATCGCTTCGCCGTAGGCGGCGCAGCGCACGGTGCCAGCCGGGTCGACATGCCAGAACCCGACGCCGCCGTTGAGAATGGCTTCGCCGCTGTCGTCTGTAATGGTGGTATGGACTTCAAGGGCCTCGCCCCCGAAGACGGGCAGGATGTCCAGGTGCATAGCCCCGGTAGTGCCGTCCCGCAAATCCACCGGACCCGTCCAGGATCCGACCCACGCCTCGAACCGTCGACCAATTTCACCCGCCATGTTGGAGATCATACTACCCCACCGCGACAGACGACACTCGATCCGAAAGTTTAGTGCGGCGCCGATGTGACGACACGGAAGGTGTTGGGTGTTGGGTCTTGGGTGTTGGGTCCAACGGCAGGCGCCCAGCCCGCAAACCCTAATCCCTGACCCCTAAACCCCGACCCAACACCCAAGACCCAGCACCCAGCACCTGCCACACAGGAATGCCCACCCCTCCCCATGCGTTCTTTCACCCGGATTAACTAAAGATCAAACCTTCCAAATACCGATAAAACATTCGGGCCATGGAAGGCCTGCAACCGGGATGAAAGGAGTCACCCATGATGGCTGCCACCGAACGCCTCGACCGTATCCTCAACACCCTTGAGCCCGAACGCGCCGAGCGCCTGATCGACCTGCGCGCCCAGCTTCGCGAAAGCGGCTTGTCGCGCGATCTCGACGAGCAGCTCGACCTCGTCATCGACGACCTGCTGGATGATCTCGCGCGCCTGCGCGCCCGCATGGCACCGCCTCGCCTCACGCGCCGCGTGTCGCTATCATCCGCGCCCGATGCCACGCCGCAGCCAGCCGAAAAAGCGAACTAAGGCCCCGCGCGCCTCCGCCCGCAGCAGCAAGGCGAAGGGGATGACGTACGCCGATGCGGGCGTGAACTTCGAGACCCACAACGCCCTCGTCACCGAGATCTACAAGCGCATCCGCGCCACCCACACGCCGCGCGTCATTGACGTAGAGGACGGGTACGGCGGCCTGTTCTCGCTGGACTACGACACCGGCCTCTTCAAGCGCAACTACCGCCGCCCGGTGCTGGTGGCTTGCACGGATGGCGTTGGCACCAAGCTCAAGCTCGCGTTCGCGATGGGCAAGCACGACACGGTCGGCATCGACTGCGTCGCGATGTCGGTCAACGACATGCTGTGCATGGGGGCGGAGCCTCTCTTTTTCCTCGACTACATTGCCACCGGCCGCAAAGACCTCGACGTGCTGATGCCGCTGGTCGGCGGCGTCGCCGAGGGGTGCCGCCAGTCCGCGTGCGTGCTGCTGGGCGGCGAGACCGCGGAGATGCCCGACTTCTACCCCGAAGGCGAGTACGACATCGCCGGGTTCGGCGTCGGCGTCGTCGAGAAGCACAAGGTCATCAAGGGCGAAGGCATCAAACCGGGCGACGTAATCCTCGGCATCGAAAGCAGCGGCCTGCACAGCAACGGGTTCAGCCTCGTGCGCAAGATTCTGAAGCGCAAGAAGTGGAAGCTCGAACAGCACACCGGCGAGCTGGGCCGCGAGCTCGGCCTGGAGCTGCTGGAGCCCACCCGCATCTACGCCCAGCCGATCGTGGCGCTGCTCAACACCTACAAGCGCAAGCGCATCGTGGAGGGGCTAGCCAACATCACCGGCGGGGGGTTCATCGAAAACATCCCGCGCATATTGCCCGAGACCTGCGAAGCGGTGATCGACACCAGCGCATGGGAAGTCCCGCCCATCTTCAGGATGCTGCAAAGAGGCGGCAACGTGGACCGCGAAGAGATGTACAAGGTCTTCAACATGGGCATAGGCATGGTAGCCATCTGCACCCCGTACCACGTAGACGCCGTAGCCGACAAGCTGGAGAAGCACAAAGTAAAAGGCGTGCCGCCCCTGAAGACCCACGTAATAGGCGAAATCCGCACCGGCGAAAGGCGCGTTGTGCTGGCGTAGCACTGGCTTGCGAGCCAACCCTGCGGTGTTTGGGCTCAAGGGGTGGTGAAGGCTGGCGGACTCGGACCTGTCGACACCAGAAGATCGCGAACCCGTGCGGGGCGAAGGGGCGCGAAGCAAGGAACCTAGAAGCGGTATCAAAAACGGCGTAGCAGGATGATGATGCACCCGAGCTGTACGAAGGCAAGGAAGTTGGCGACATGGTAGTCCCATCGGGTCACAAGTCTGCGGAAGTTCTGAAGCCAGGCAAACAGGCGCTCCACCTTCCATCTTCGCCGGTAGCGCGGCAGCTTGCGGGCGTCCTGCGTCTTCTTCCGCTTCGCCCTGTTGGGCGCTATCAGCTCGGTGCCGTACTTCTCAGCCAGCTTCGCGTCGAGCCCGTCGCTATCGTAGGCCTTGTCGCCGATCAGCTTGTCGGGGGCAAACGGGACGTGCGACGCATCGAGCGTCCTGTCGACCAGCTTCACTTCGTGGGGCGAAGCGCTTGCTGTGCAAATGGCGACAGGAAGACCGTGGCGGTCTGTAACTGCCATGATCTTCGTCCCCTTGCCGCGCTTTGTTTTCCCAACGTCAGCACCCCTTTTTTTGCGCTGGCGAACGTGCCGTCGATGAAGCACTCGCGCACATCGATGCCGCCGCGCTCCAACAGGTCTTCCGCGAGGGCTTGCAGAATCTTCGTGAAGACGCCCGCCTTCTGCCACTTCTGGAACCAGCGATGGCAGGTGGGATACGGCGGGAAGTGCGAGGGCAGGTCCTTCCAGCGGGCTCCGGTCTGGAGAATCCAGAGGATACCGTTGAGGACGGGTCGAGGGTGCAAGGCCGGACGGCCCTTGCCGTCAGCGCGCCGCACCGGAACAGGAATCAGGGGCTCCAGAAACTAAAAAGGGGTCAGGCTCCTTTGTTTTTGTTCGTTGCGGGCTTTGTTGTACTTTCTTGGCCATGGCTCGTCCGGCTCGCTTTGTTCCTGGCGGCCTTTGCTACCACGTTATCAACCGGGGCAATGGCCGGGCAAAGGTTTTCCGGAAGGAACCCGATTTGTTGGCCTTCCTGCGCGTTCTGTCGAAGGGCTGCGTATGCGGGCCGGAGGCCGACCCCACGTGCGGAAAAGATGTCCGCACCCACGACAGACGGGTTGTGCTGGCGTAGCATCGGCTTCCAGCCGATGTCGTACTGACGGGCCTCTGGCCCGTCTCGGCATTGGCCAGAGGCCAATGCGCACTACATCGGCTGGAAGCCGATGCTACGATTGGCCACCGATTCTCTGTCGAGCCTTCCATGCGGACTCTGGTTCTCGCCCTTCTGTTCTGCGCTGGTTGCCAAGTGGTGGAGCAGGCGCCGCCGAACGAGGCCGCACCGCCCGCGACCGTCACGTTTTCCGTGACCGTCCGCGGCCGGGTGTTCATGCCCGAGGGCCGCAGCGCGAACAACAACCGCCACAACGGGGGGCACATCCATGTGTACGCTTCCGCCGACCCGTACTGGGGATGCGGAAACGCGGAAGGCCTGCGCTGGTTCCAGCAACTGCACCCCGACCTGCCGAAAGTCTCGGTGAGGGGCTCGGACATCGTGGCATCCAACAAAGACACGTTTGAAGTCAAAGTCGAGGTGACGCTTCAGGGCGGAAAACCGCCGCTGCGCGAGCAGGAAGACGGGACCAGCCCAAGGCAATACGCCGCCATCAAACTGACCGCCAAATGGCGAGCGGCCTGCGTCGTAACAGAGAACCTGCTGCTGATAGACGGGCAGGACCAGGAAGACCTGGCGCTGCGCATGTCCTATTGGGGCCGCGTCAGTGTCCGCGTCCAGGACGCTGAAGGTAAGCCGGCCCCCGGCGTGCCTGTGGAGTTGTGGTGGCGCGCCGCAGTCCGCGGGATCGATCACCCGCTCGCCAGCGCCACCACATCCCGCACCGGCATAGCCGACATCTGGGTACGTCCGGGCGACTGTCGCCCCAGCCGTCTGGAGGTAGGCGACCCTGGGCTGCGAATCAGTCGTCCCGTCGAGTTGCACCCCGGGTACAACGATGTCGAGGAAGTTGCAGCGACCGTATTGCCCGCGGGCATCTGTGCCGGCCGCGTGGTCGACTGGGACGACGGAGGGCCCGTCGCCGCTTCGCTGACACTGAAGCAAGGTGACGTTGCGATGAAGCGCACCGCGCGCAGGGACGGCACATTCCAGTTCGGCAGCCTTACGCCGGGCGCATACACGCTGGCGGTCGCCGCGAAACACTACGAGGACCGCGAGATCCCGGTCGAAGTCAGCGCCGGCCAGACACTCGATCTCGGCGACCTGGTTCTGGGGCCTGGCCGCGGCATCCACATCCGCATGCAAGACCCTCCGCACGGCGCGCATGTTACGCTGATCCCGCGCCCGCGCG
>CAZNBU010000324.1:0-4485 GCA_964571035.1 uncultured Planctomycetaceae bacterium
CCTCGAGGACATCAAGAAGCGCCACGGCGACGAGCGGCGTACCTAGATCCTCGCGGGCGGCGTTGAGGACTTCGACATCACCGACCTGATCCCCGACGAGCAGATGGTGGTGACGCTGTCGGCCGAAGGCTACATCAAGCGCGTGCCGCTGGAGGCCTACCGCCGGCAGCATCGCGGCGGCACCGGCAGCGTCGGCTCGCGCGCCAAAGAAGGCGACTTCGTCGAGCACTTCTTCATCGCCAGTACCCACGACTACCTGCTGGTCTTTACCAGCCTTGGGAAACTGCACTGGCTGAAGGTGTACGACATCCCCGAGTTCAGCAAACAAGCCAAGGGGCGCGCTCTGGTGAACCTGCTGAGCATCAGCACGGTCGAAAAGGTCAGCGCCTGCATCAAGGTGCGCGACTTCGATTCGGGCCAGAACCTGATGTTCGTAACGCAGGGCGGCACGGTGAAGAAGACCGAACTGAGCGCCTACAGCAACATCACGAAGAAGGGCATCCGCGCGATCAAGCTGAATGAGGGCGACCGGTTGATCGACGTGATGCTGACGCGCGGCAACGACGAGATCGTGCTGGTGACGCGTAACGGGTACAGCATTCGCTTCTATGAAACCGACGCGCGCAACATGGGCCGGGTAGCCGCCGGCGTGCGCGGGATCAACCTGCGCGACAACGACGCGGTGGTGGGCTCGGCTGTCGTGAACCGGCGTGCCAGCTTTCTCAGCGTGTGCAGCAAAGGGTACGGCAAGCGCAGCAGTTTTGAGGACTACCGCATTCAATCCCGCGGCGGCAAGGGGATCATCAACTACAAGATCAACGACAAGACCGGCCACGTGGTCGCGGGCAAGAGCGTGTTCGAAGGCGATGAGGTCATGCTGATCACGCGCCAGGGCGTGGTGCTTAGAACCGCGGTGACCGAAGACAGCCTGCGCGAGATCGGCCGCGCCACGCAAGGCGTGCGCATGATGCGCGTCGAAGACGGCGACGAGGTCAGCAGCGTGGTCAAGATCATGACCGAAGCCGAAGCGTTCGAGAAAGCCGAGCAGGCGGTAGAAGAAGAAAAGAAGGAAGAAGACCTCGCCCACGCCGACGACGTAGTAAAGACGCTGGAGGAAGGCGGCCTCGAAAGCCACGCCAAGAAAGTCCACGGCGGCGAGAAACCCAAGGGCAAGAAGAAGAAAAAGAAGTCAGGCGGCGAGGAAGAGTAGAACCCTCCCCGCGGGGAAGCGACGATGTCGAGCCTGATCCTGACGTGCGATGACGCGTACCTGGGCCCGCTGATTCTGCACGGTGTCGGGTTCCGTCACCCGCAGCGTTTCGTGATCTACGCCGAGGCCGATCACGACGCGATAGCGTGCGCCGTGCGCGCCGTGAATCTGGGAACCGGCGAGGCAGTCGAAACCGGACCCGGCCCTCCGACCTTTGACGACGGCTATTCTCGGTTGCTTTGGAGGGTAACATTGTCAGTTGGATTCTGGCGGCTGAACTTGGAGACACTTGCCCGGGGATACGTCGCCGAGCGGACAGTGGAGATTCACAATGGCCCGCAAAAGTAGCGCAAGCAAACCGAAGAAGCCCAGGAAGCTGAAGGACGGAGAGGCATTCGCCGGTCGCACCGACGAGGGCGGCAACGTTCATTGGAAGCCTATAAAACTGGAGTGGCGTCAAGTTCGCCCCCCCATCAGAAAGCCCGGACGCAGAGCGGGGTAAGAAGTCCGCCGGGTTGAGAAGCGTTCGGGCCGCAAGTGGCAAGTGGGCGACATCGGTTCGGGGTGATGGCCAAGAAGAAGAACAAAGTTGACGAGCCCGAGATCCTTGAAGCCCTGGTCGGCTACACAGACAAGGACGGCAAGTCTCATTGGGAGAAGGTTGACGCCAACTGGCGCGAGGTCCGTCCGGGCCGCAAGCGTCCACGCAAAGCGAGTTGAGTCAGTTTGCTGATCAATCCAAGCCCGGCGCCATGCGCCGGGTTTCTTCGTCTCTAGCGCGGGCGCATCGCACGGCCAATGAGTCGGAATATCGCACGCGTGCATCCCATTACGACTGGTGTGGCTTCTTCAGCCGATGCATGTCGGCACCGCCGCACTGATTCCCTGATAACTGGGGGCAGTCCGCAATGAGGAGCAAACAGTGAACAGGTTAAACTTACTACTTCTATCCGCACTCCCGATGCTCGCCGTGCTGGCCCTTGCCGTGCACGCGCCTGTCGTCGCGCAATCGGCGCAGCCCAAGATGACCGACTCGGACATCTCCGGCGCCGTTGATCGCGAACTCATTGACGACCCCGGCGTGCCCGGCCAGGCGATCGACGTCAAGGTCAGCAACGGTGTCGTCACGCTGACCGGCACCGCGACCAACCTGCTGGCCAAGGAACGCGCCACCCGCGTGGCTGAAGCGGTGCGCGGCGTGCGCAGCGTGGTCAACAGCATCAAGCTCGATCTACCGAATCGCACGGACTCGCGTCTCGAGACCGACGTCGTGTCATCGCTGGGGCACGATCGCGCCACCGACGCCATTGAGCTGACCGTTGACGTCGCCAACCAGATGGTCACGTTGTCAGGCACCGTCGAGTCGTGGCAGGAGAAAGAGCTGGCGGAGCGCATCGCCAAAGGCGTCACCGGCGTGCGCGGCGTGACGAACAACATCACGATCAGCTACCCCATGACGCGGCCCGATTCGGAGATTCACGCAGACGTTGAGAAGGCGCTGCTGTGGAACACTCTCGTGGATGATTCCATGACTACCGTGAGTGTGGACCAGCGCATCGTCCACCTTTCGGGCATCGTCGGCAGCGCCGCCGAGAAGCGGCTCGCCACCAGCGAGGCATGGGTCAACGGCGTCACAGCGGTCAAGAACGCCGACCTTGAAGTCAAGCGCTGGGCCCGCGACGAAGACCTGCGCAAGAGCAAGTACGTCGACCGTACCGACGACCAGGTCAAGCAGGCAGTGCACGACGCCCTGGTGCAGGATCCGCGCGTGTTCTCGTTCAACGTGAATGTCGCGGCGTCCAACGGCATCATCACCCTGACCGGCAACGTCGACAACCTCAAGGCCAAGCGCTCGGCTGCCGGCACTGCCGGCAACACCGTGGGCGTGTGGCGCGTGAAGAACCGCATCAAGGTTCGCGGCAACGCGCCCAAAGACGCGACCGTCGAGAAGAACCTCAATGCCGCGCTTGAGCGCAACCCGTACGTGGAACCCTACGAGGTCACCGCGACCGTGCTCAATGGCGTGGCGACCCTCACCGGCGTCGTCGACTCCTACTTCGAGAAGGGCGAAGCCGATGAAGTAGCAGCCGCCACCTTCGGCATAACGAAGGTGAACAACAACCTCGTCGTGTCCGACCTGTACCATCCCTACGGGTACGACCCGTACATCGACGAGTACCCGACCCGCACCTACGACTGGTATGACAACTCAGTGTTGCGGAACGGGTTGAGCGACTGGGAGATCCGCCAGGACGTCAAGGACGAGTTGTGGTGGAGCCCGTTTGTCGATTCCGACGACATCACGGTGACCGTGGACAACGGCGTAGCAACGCTGACCGGCACCGTGCAGACGTTCGATGAGTACCAGACCGCAGCCGAAAACGCCCTGGAAGGCGGCGCGGTCTCTGTCGACAACGATCTCATCATAAGCTACGGCCCTGAGATGGATTGATCGGTAGCGCGGCAAGCAAACCGGCGGGTTTCGGCCCGCCGGTTTGAATTTGGTTCGCAACGACGTGCTGCTGTCGCCAGGGTTAGTAGGCTCGATGCGCCGCACAACCCAAGGGGGAACGATGTACACGTCGGAGGCAATGTTGGACCTGCACACGCGCGTGCACCAGAGTTTTGCCAAGCTGTTGGAGCATTGCGCGGGGTTCTCTGAAGAGGAACTTTCGCGCGAGCTGGATGGGTTTGGGTACCCGACGATGCGCGTTCAGTTGCACCATATGATCGGCGCCGAGGAGTACTGGGTCGGCGTGGTCCGCGGGTTGATGCTTACGGAAGACCGCGAGGAGGACATGGGTTCCATGGAAGCCATTCGCGCCTATCGCGAGCGCGTGGCGGGCATCACAGCCGAGTACCTGCGCGGCGCGTCCAGCGATGAACTCAACACCCGCCGCAAGATGACAACCTGGGGCGGGCACGAGCGCGAGCTGATGCCGGCGCTGGTCGTCCTGCGCACACAGACGCACATCTTCGACCACAAAGGCCAGGTAGCAGCCATGTGCCGCCAACTGGGCCGCCCAATCCCGCAAGGGCTCGATTTTCCGCTGCTGTAGGGGACTGTCCCCCGACGGCCACGGCGAACATCACGCTTGCGCGTGCTGGCGTGAAAAAGTTTGCGTTGCACGTCAGGCCGGCCTGCGCCTGTCCGCCGTAGCCTTGGCGGAGGCGGAAAGGCCGGCCCTTCTCAGGCGGCGGCGCGAAGGCAGGCACCTCCCGGGCCTGCGTAGTAGGAGTAGTAGGAGCGCGGCCGTCCCGACTTCGCCAAGGCT
>CAZNBU010000325.1:0-4462 GCA_964571035.1 uncultured Planctomycetaceae bacterium
AGCTGACCCGCGTGAAGTCGGTCGCCGTGTCGCGCGCCGTGCTGGCCGAGCGGGTGCGCGAGCGCGGGCTGGCTGAGCTGATGTACCTCGGCAAGGGGGTGCGACGCGACGGGGCTTCGCGGCTGCCGACCAGCATCCTCGCGAACCTGTACGAAGCAATCCTGTGCGCGCTCTATATCGACGGCGGCATTGATGTAGTGCGCGCGTTCATCGAGCGCGACCTCGGCCCGGTGATCCACAGCATTACCAGCCACCAGTTCCAGCAGAACTACAAGAGCGCGTTGCAGCACCTGGTTCAATCGCGCAACGAACGCGCGCCCGTGTACAAGGTAATCTCGGAGGTCGGGCCCGATCACCAGAAGGAATTCCACGTGATTGTGTCCGTCGACGGAGTCACGTTCGGCCCCGGTGTGGGACGTAATAAGAAGGAAGCCGAGCAGAGGGCGGCCAAAGCCGCGCTCACGGAGTTGCTCAAGGAATTCGACGACCACGATGACGACGACGATGTCCTTGAAGTCCCCGTCCCCGAAGACGAGTTTGACGACGAGTAAGCAGCTCGCTGTCGGCGCGACCTACGGCGTGGGCGCCGGCATCGTCGTGTGCGCGGCCGCTTGGCTTTCGCCGCTGGCGGCTGCGGATCGGTCGGCCCTGGCCCTGATCGGCGTGACCGTCTCGCTGCCGCTGGGCGCACTGTGTGCGAAGCGGCCCGCCGGGTTGCGCGAGTGTGCTCCAGCCACCCTCCGCGCTTTGGCCGCCGCCGGTGGCTTGGCAACAGTCCTTACGGTTGCCGACCCGGCCCTGTGGGCGCGAACACTGTTGTGGTGCTTTCCGGCAGCCGTGATCGGAGCGTCGCTGGCAGGTATGCATCGCGCAGCCGGTGTTGTGGTCGCAATGATCTGGCTGGCGCTCGGCGGGTTGCCCTTCTACTACGAATCCGCACCGATCCCCAATGCCACAGCCGAAACGTGGGCGCTGAGCGGCGCGCCATGGCTCGGGTTCAGCCAGGACGCCTTCGGCGGGGACCCCCTGCGCCAACCGGTCATCTACATGGGCCGCTGGACCGAACTGACCGACAAACCAGCCATCGGCCTGCTGACCGCCGGAACCCTATGGATAGCAGCCGCCCTGTCCTTGGCGGCCCAGATGCTGCAAGCAAGATTCAGGCACAAACCCGAGCCTCAGCCGCCGACCAGCGCCTGACATCGCGCGCCAATGCAAAGCGGGAAGCCGCGATATGGGCTTCCCGCCTGCATACAGAGTGGTAGCTGGGGAGGGAGTCGAACCCTCGACCTCAGGGTTATGAATCCTGTGCTCTAACCACCTGAGCTACCCAGCCTTTGGGCTTTGTGGCGCGACACGGTACCACCCGGCCTAACCCCTGCAAGGGTGCGGGCTTAGTCGCTGTTGCCCTTAGGAACGCTTGAGGGCTTCTCGGCCTTATTGCCGGCCGGGTCGCCCTGCCCGCCCGTTTCCGTGCTCTCTACTGTTGTGCTGTTGGCCGCCGCGTCCTTCATCTTCTCGCCGCCGGTCAGGGCTGCGGCGCCGCCGAGGCCCACCGCCGCCAGCAGGCTGCCCCAGCGTATGATCCGCGCCAGCACGCTGCCCACCGGCGCGAGCATCTTGAACACCAGGCCCAGAAACTCCCGGCGGCCGAGGCTCTCGTACTTCGTTTGCAGGTAGTCGAGCTGCTGCAACGCAAGCTGCATCTTCAACTGCACCTGGATGCGCTGCACGTCGTCTTCGATGCCCGGCGTATCCACCATGGTCGCGAGCTTCTCGCGCCCGGCGCGGTAGCTCTTTTCCAGCTCGGTCAGTGCCGCCTGCACGTTGCCTTTCAGCTCGCCGCGCACCGCGCCCCAGGTGATGCCGAACCCGCCGCTCAGCAGCATCACCAGCACGATCAGCCCCGCGATGTCGCTGTCGGCGCTCTTCGTGTACAGCATGTACGCCATATGGATCAGCCCGAAGAAGAACACGAGGCTGCCCGCCTGGGCGATCACGTTGAACATCGGGCGGAATTGCCGCTCGGTCAGCACCAAGTCCACGGGGTCCACGAAATCGTGTTTTCGCAGGATGCTGCGCACCACCAGCGCCCCCGAGATCATCAGGTAGCAGTAGTACCCATACATCAGCCATTCGAAGCTCCATACTCCGAACATGAACCACGCCTCAATCGTGTACGTGCTCTGGTCGATCAGCAGCAGGTAGGCGGATTCTGCGCCGTAAATCGTCTCGTAGAACTTCTCGACGTCGGCAAGCAGCAGGATGTCCCAGACAATGAATGGTGCCGCGATTGCGATCGCGAAGACGTTCACCCGGCTGCCCAGAAACCAGCGCTTAAACCCCTCAAGCTCGTCCGGCAGGACATCCAGGTGCGTGAACGCCTTGTCAAACCCGCGCCCGTAGATGCCCTTGAACAGGCGCAGGCACACGAAGTGCACGAACAGCAGCAGCGGCTGCAGCTGCCATTGCTTGCTCTTGATGAACAGCCAGACGTCGGACCAGAAGTTCCCGGTGCCGGCTTCCACCACCCGGATGCCGAGCGCGATCAGCCACACCACCGTGCAGATCAGGAAGGCCGCCACGAAGTAGCGCATGGCCCCGCTGGGCATCGCGCGGTCGAGCCACCAGCGATTTTCGATCTGCTTGAAGTTCGCGGGGTCGAAAATGTCGGCGTCGGCGTCGCGCTTGCGGCCGCTGCCGCCGAACGCGGTCTCGACCAGTCGCAGGCCCAGCGTTTTTACGTAGCCCGCCGAGTCGCGCTTCTTTTGGCCTTCCGCAGGCGCGTCCGCCGCCGCTGGGGCGGATTCTCGCTCTGCCTGCTCCTGCTCGGGCGTCGCCATGTTCGCCATCATGCCAAGCGCCGTGGGTTGTGGCGTCCCCCTTTCGGCCTGCTAGACTTCGGTCATGGGTAAGTCGGCGGTATCCGGTCTGGGGGCGATGCTGGCAGCCGTGGTGTTTTTCTGGCTGATGGGCGTCAACTTCTGCGGGTGGCTTGGGGCGTGGATCGCGCCGGGCGCGGCTTGGATTGTGGGCATCCTGCTGGCGGCGCTAGCCGGGGTCGGGTTTGCCGCACTGTGGTCGCGCACGCTGGCGAAGCAGGAGGGCGTCAAGAAGCTCCCTCCTGTGGTTGGGGCGACGCTGTACGGGTTTGTCGTCGGCCTGCTTTTCATCTTCGTGATCCCGCTGCTGCTATCCGCGATTGCCGGCAATCCCGGCATGGCCCACGACAACCTGGGCGGGCAGATTGCTGGCGCGTTTGCCGACGTGCGCATCGTCCCCGCCCTGCCGGACTGGTTTGACCCACCGCTTACTTCGTGGGCAGACAACGACTGGATCAGCCGGGACGACTTCGCCGCGCGGTTCCTGCCGTTCTCGCTAGCGTTTGCGTTGTACGGGCTGTTGCTTGGGCTGACCTCCGGCACGAAGAAGTAGCCGCGTACCCGGCCCCGCCGCTATACTCTGCCCATGCCGATCCCTCGCATCCTGCTGGTCGCCGCTGTCGCGCTGCTGGTGATGGCGGGTGTGTTGTGGGCGATGGATGTCAACTACGCAGCCTGGATCGGCGCGTGGCTTTCCCCCAACCACCAGTACGCCGCGGGCATCACGGTCATGGTCATCCTTGGTGTTGCGCTGGCGTGGTTCTACACACGCTACATTGGCGAGAAGTTTCCCGGCCCCGGCATCGCGCGCGGGATGGCGTTTGCCGCGGTGCTGGCTGCGTTTGCCATCTGGGCGCTGCCGCCGATCCTGTCGGGTATCGCACAGACGGTCGGCAACACACAGGTCGTGTTCCAAGGACGCGGGTTGACGAACGATGAGTTGCGCTACGACCAGTCCACACACCACACGCGTGTGGAGCCATGCCCGCGCATCGGTAGCGTTGAGCCGCCGCTGCGTTTCATGACGGAGGACCACGACTGGGCCCCCGCCGACGCATGGAAGGGCCGCGTGCTGCCGTTCGGCGTGGCGTTCCTGTTCTGGGGCGTGTTCGTGGGAGCATTTCTCAGCGAGAGGCAGAAAGACTAGAGCCGGAAGCTTGGAGGCGGGAGTCGGGAGCTACGACAACAGCGCAAGGTGGCTGGCGGATAGTGCGCGAGGCGGCAAAAGTGATGTAGCGGCGGTTGTTCCCGCCTCCATGCTCTCCAGAAGACAGGATCAACCATCTATGACCACAACCTCAGTCATTCTCGCGCACGGCGGCGCCGGTGCGCCCAACGAAGACTCCGACGGCCCGCAAGCCGCCTGCAACCACGGCGCGACCTTTCTAACCGACGGGCAGATCGACGCCGCCTTGCGCGCGGTGATCGAAGCCGCGGTGATCCTTGAGGACGACCCACGGTTCAACGCGGGCACGGGCGCCAACATGCGGCTGGACGGCAGCACGCAGATGGACGCCATCCTTGCGACCAGCGACGGGCGCATCGGCAGCGTGGCAGCCATTGAAAAGTGCCGCAACCCG
>CAZNBU010000326.1:0-4459 GCA_964571035.1 uncultured Planctomycetaceae bacterium
GCTGCCAGCCGCTAGGGCTGATCCGCAGGACTCGCTGTGTTAAGGAGCTTCGGGCTCGGCTCGATCGCTTGGCCCCGCGACACTGTCTGTTTGGTGTCGATGGGGTCAATTATGCCCCAAAGAATAGCCACATCAACCCAGTTTCCGTTTTTTTCCTAGGTACTTACCCTACCTTCGGGCCCAGCTTGACGCGCGCCGGCGCCATCAGCGACAATCTGGCAATGAATGACTCGAAAGACATCCAAAGGGCCATCGTCAAGCTGCGACGCACGATGTCGCAGCAGCGGCTCGCCGAGCTGGTTGGGGTATCCCAGCCGACCATCAGCAGATGGGAGTCGGGCGCGCGCATGCCGCCGGCTGCGCTGGCTGCGGTGAGGCTTGTCAAGCTCGCCAGGATCGGCTGGGCGAAAGACGCTTGACGCGCTTCCGACGCTGATGTAGAGTTGCTTCAGAACCCGGCTAGCTTCGGACTGATCCCCGGAGTGAAAAGCGATCTTCCCGCGCCTGCCGGCGTTTCTTTCCTCGGGAATCAACGGGAAGAAACTGTGACATCTACCGAATACGAGCTTCATCCGCTGTGTACGCTGTTCCCGCGTCTCGGCGACGAAGAGGCCGCGCGTCTTGCTGAGGACATCAAGGCAAACGGTCTACGCGAGCCGATCACGCTCTGCGGCGGGATGATCCTTGATGGTGGCAACCGATACGCCGCATGTATCACCGCCGGCGTGGAGCCGCAATTCGTTGAATTCGACGGGCCGAGCATCGCCGCTTTCGTGCTCTCGGAAAACCTGCACCGTCGCCATCTAACACCAGGGCAACAGGCGGCCATCGTTGCCAGCATCCAGGACTGGTCTAAGGCGCAGGTTGCTGGCAGCAATCAACACACGACCAAGGCAGGTCCGGCAACGTTGCCGGACCACAGCCTCTCGACAGTCGCAAAACGCGCGGCGCAGTCTGGTGCGAGTGAACGCACGCAGCGCATGGCGGACAAGGTGGCGCGCGCAAATCCCGATTTGGCGAAGAAGGTCGCGCATGGCGACGTGACGCTCCCCAAGGCGGTCGAGCAAGTCACCGGCAAAAAGCGCAAACAATCAATCGTCAACGTGCCGGCCGAGACCGCGGACTACGACCCACGCGACGATCAGATCAAAGAAGCACACGACGCCATCGCCCAACTTGTCGCGGAAAACGAAAGGTTGAAAGAGAGAATCGCGATCGAAGCATGGGACGCGCCAGAAGAAGAGAAGTTGAGCGCGACGGAAATCATTGATGCGCTGCGAGTCGAGGTCACGTCGCTGCAAGCCGAAAGAAACGCGCTCATCATCAGCCGTGACAAGTACCAGACAGAATGCGCGCAAATGAAGCGCCAGCTTGCGGCGCAGCGTCGTGAGATCGACAAGCTGACGCGAGGCGCGGCATGAAAGAGCTTGTGCTTCGACCGTATCAAGAGGACGTTCTGACGTCGCTGCGCCAGGGCTTCATTGAAGGCCACCGGGCGCAGATACTGTACGGCGCCACCGGCTTCGGCAAGACGGAAACCGCCATCGCGCTGCTGGTGGCGACGATGGAAAAAGGCAATCGCGCTCTGTTCGTGGCCGACCGCCGCGTCCTGGTCGATCAGATCAGCGAGCGGCTGGATTCGTACGGCATCGACCACGGAATCATGATGGCGGGCCATTGGCGTTGGCGTCCGTCATGCGCGATTCAGGTGTGCAGCGCGCAGACGCTGTCTAGGATGGACAGTCTGCCGAACGTGTCCCTGCTGATCAGCGACGAGGCGCACCGCCAGCGAAAGCAGATTGTCGATGTAATACGTGGCCGGTCAAGCCTCAAGGCAATTGGCCTCACGGCTACACCGTTCACGAAGGGCCTGGGATCGATCTACACCCGCGTTGCAACCGCGATGACGACAGCCAAGATCGTC
This sequence comes from uncultured Planctomycetaceae bacterium, assembly GCA_964571035.1. Lineage (GTDB taxonomy): Bacteria > Planctomycetota > UBA8742 > UBA2392 > UBA2392 > JADJRK01. The sequence goes on from CAZNBU010000326.1 coordinate 1,925, forward strand.
GAGCGCGGCGATCTTGTGCCGCTGAGGTATTTCATCGCCAAGCAGGTCGATATGACCGGCGCCAAGAAAATCGCCGGAGAATGGCGCGAGTCCGAGGCGGCAGAGCGCGGGATCAAGATCACTGGCGACGTGGTCGCAGAGTGGGTCAAGAAGACGCACGAACTGTTCGGCGGGCCGCGCAAGACCATCGTGTTTTGCGCAGGCGTCGCGCACGGCAGAGACCTCGCCGAGAAGTTCGCCCAAGCCGGCTACAACTTCCTGGCATTGAGCTACAAGGACGACGACCAATTCAAGCGCGACGCCATCGAGGAATTCAGAAAGCCAGACAGCGAGATCATGGGGCTTATCGCGACAGACATCCTGACCGCTGGGTTTGACGTCCCCGACGCGATGATCGGCGTGCTGGCGCGTCCGTTCTCGCGGTCGCTGTCATCGCACATTCAACAGATCGGGCGCATCATGCGGCCGTATCCCGGCAAGGAATTCGGCGTGATCATCGACCACGCCGGAAACGTGCTGCGCTTTCGAGAGCAGTGGGAAGACGTGTACGATAACGGAGTTCACGAAATGGATGACGAAAAGGAAAAGCCGCAACGTGAGCCGACAGAGCGCGAGAAAGAGGCGGCGAAGTGCCCGAAGTGCTCTGCGATGTGGCCGCGCAATTCGGACGTCTGCGCATGCTGCGGGCACGTCCGAGAGCGCCGAAACGACGTGATCGAGGTGGCCGGAGAAGTTGTCGAGCTTGGCTCGCGCAAGGCGACGAAAGATGACAAGCAGCTTTGGTACTCTTGCCTGCTGCATCATGCCCGGCGCAGCGGTTACGCTGACGGTTGGGCGTCGCACCAGTACCGCGCCAAGTTCGGCGTTTGGCCGCGCGGCCTGATGACGATGACCACGGAGCCCACGCCGGAAATTGCGTCTTGGATCAAGTCGCGCATCATCCGGTACAAGTACTCACGGGCGGCATGACGTTCGATCAGTTCGCCAGGCTGCACGGCCTGCTCATTCAGTCGCCGATTTTCGGCAAGTGGGTGCGCGTGCCGACCGAAGACAAGCCCAAGCATCGCAATGGGGCATACAAGCTTCTGGATGGCATCGGGTTCGTTCAAAACCACGCCACCATGGTCGACGTTGCAGTCTGGCGCCCCGATGGCGCCGACGTGCAAGCGCCAAAGATTGACCGCGAGTTGATCGAACGTGCCGAGCGAGAAACCGCGCTGAGGCGTCAGAAAGCCGCCCAGCGGGCTGAATGGACGTTGACGCAGTGCGAGCTATCTACGCATCCGTATTTCGCCGCCAAGGGCTTCCCTGAGCATCTGGTGAACGTATGGGACGGCAAGGCGGTTATCCCGATGCGCAACGCGGGCCGAATCGTCGGCTGCCAGTTGATCGACGAAACCGGCAACAAGAAATTCCTTCCCGGCCAGGCCAGCGGCGGCGCTGAGTTTGTCATGGATGGCAAGGGGATGCATGTTGTCTGTGAGGGCTACGCCACCGGGTTGTCGGTGCGCCAGGCGCTGGCGAATCTGAAGACGCGGGCAACGATTCATGTGTGTTTTTCCGCCGGGAACATGGCCCGCATCGCCGCGAACCTGCCGCGCGGTTTGGTGATTGCCGACAACGACGCCAGCGGCACCGGCGAGCGTGTTGCAAAGGAAATTGGCTGGCCGTACTGGATGAGCGAGGTTGTCGGCGAAGACGCCAACGACGCGCATCAACGAGCTGGATTGTTCAAGTTGGCAATGGGACTGAGGGTTGCGATGCGATGTTGATTTTTCGCCTTGCCTGCCCCAAAGCCAGAGAGGGACATGCGGTTATCCAAGCACCGCAGCAGACAAGGCCATAGCACCGCGCTGGGGGACATGGTTTAACCACGGCGGCGCGGGAAGACCCCCTACCGTGGGAAAGACAGGGAAGCAGGGGTAAGCGTGGCGAAGCTAGCGCGCGACTGTCGAACGGCTGGCGGGTCATGGCGGCTCCGAAGGGCAGACATGTGAAGGCCTCCCAGGATGGGCTAGGTCTTGCTCACCAAAGGGCAGATGTATGGGGGATGAGTAGAGATGGGTTGTCTTAGATGCTTGAAAACGGTAGCTACTGAAACGATAGCGTTTACTATGAAACTGAGAGCAAATTGGGGTTCTGATTTGGAGCTGCTGACGCTGGGGGAGCCGCTTTGACCGAGGCTGAGATTCTGGCCGAGCTATCTACCGGCCCAAAAACAATCTCCGACCTGGCCGGCGGCTCGCGCGCCTACAGCGTGCGCCAGCCCATCCGTGAGGCCATCGACGCCATGCTGGCCGATGGTCGGATACGCCCTATCGGGCTGGGCCGCTCGCGCTGCTTTGTGGCTGCTGGCTGGCGCGTGACGGACGCATGGTTTGTGCGCTACGTCGGGCTCAGGATGCGCCGCGAGGGCACGCACCAGGTATGGACTGGCAACTGGGACTACTGGCATCGGGCCGTGCTGCAGATCGACGGCGGGCGCTACGACGTGCGCCGCGAGCTGTACCGCATCCGCACCGGCAAAACGCTGGG
>CAZNBU010000327.1:0-4457 GCA_964571035.1 uncultured Planctomycetaceae bacterium
GGACCGCCTGGTACCCGTCGAGGATGACGACATCAGCAAGGAGCTGGAGAAGTCGTTCAAGAAACAGGGCATCACGTCGCTGACCGGCACCAAGGTCGAGAAGGTCGAAAACAAGGGCAAGCACGTCGAGGTCACATACGAACGCAAGGGCGACAAGCAGACGATCAAGGCGGACTACTGCCTGGTCGCGGTCGGCATCACCGGCAACGTGGAAGATGTGGGGCTCGAAGGCGTCGGCGTGAAGGTTGAGCGCGGGTTCATCCCCGTGGACGGGTACGCGCGCACCAACGTCGAGGGCATCTACGCCATCGGCGACGTCGCGGGCGCGCCGGCTTTAGCGCACAAGGCCAGCCATGAGGGCCTGACCTGCGTTGAAAAGATCGCCGGACACGACGTTCCGCCGTTCAGCAAGGATGTGATCCCCGGGTGCACCTACTGCCAGCCGCAGATCGCCAGCGTCGGCAAAACCGAGCGAGCGCTGAAAGAAGCCAAAGTCGAGTACAAGGTCGGCAAGTTCCCGTACAAGCCGCTGGGCAAGGCGCTCGCCATCGCCGACAACGACGGGTTCGTGAAGCTGCTGTTCGACAAGAAGTACGGTCAGCTATTGGGCGCGCACATCATCCACGGCGAAGCGACCGAGCTGATCTCCGAGCTCGTGATCGGCATGGATGTGGAAGCCACGAGCCACACGCTGATCCGCGGCATTCACCCGCACCCAACGCTAAGCGAAGCGATCATGGAAGCCGCCGCCGTAGCCGAAGACGAATGCGTGCACCTGTAGCGCTTTCGGGGACTGTCCCCAAGGGGGACTGTCCCCGCTTCTGGCCTCACCAGACTGAAAACAATTGAAGGTCTGACGCCCGTACCCGAATTCCAGGGACGGGGACAGTCCCTCGGCTTCGCCGGGGACAGTCCCCTAAGAGTTCGAGGGCGGGGCATCCGAGCCCGCGACGAGTTCTTTCCATAGCGCGACAAATGCCGTGGTCGCCGCCGCATTGCCGCCTGCCTCATCGAGCTTGTTGGCGGCTTCACGAAACTCGTCGCGCGCGCGGTTCCATTGCTCGAGCACGTCGCTGGTCAGCGGTAGCTGGTGGTCCTTGGGGCTGCGCAGCGCTCGCAACTCAGCCACCAGCGGCTGACCCTCCTTGGTGAACGCTTCCGCGTCAAACTTGCCGTTGGCGATCAGCGCCCGGTGCTTGTCGAGAAACGCCACCCAGCGCAGCGCCGGCTCATCGGCGGGCGACGCGCACGCGCCCAGCACCAGCAGCAGCGCCAGCGCGATCAGCCCGGACCTTCCCTTGCGAGCGCGTTCAGCGACCATGGGGCGGCAGCATACCTTGGGCGCGCAATGAATCGACGTGGCGAACTCGATGTGCAATGGCTAGGCCGGCGGCGCTATGCCGAGGTGTGGGACATGCAGAAGCGTCTGCTGGACCAGCGCATCGCGGGCGAAATCGGCGATACGTTGCTGTTGGTCGAGCACGAACCGGTCTACACCTGGGGCAAACGCACTGACCCAGAGCACCTGGGCAAGGGCCCGGAGGCGCTGCGCACGCTCGGCGCCGACACGTTTGAAGTTGAACGTGGCGGCGACGTCACCTACCACGGCCCGGGCCAGCTGGTCGGCTACCCCATCTGCAACCTAGCCAACCTGAGCTGCGGCCGCGATCTGCACAAGTACATGCGCGCGCTGGAAGAAGTGATCATCCGTGTGTTGGCAACGTATGGCGTGGAGGGGTTTCGCGAGGAGGGGCTGACAGGGGTATGGGTCGGCAATCGGCAATCGGCAATCGGCAATCGGAATGGCGGTGTCGATTCCCGATTCCCGATCCCAGATACCAAGCCGTCAAAAAAAATCGCCGCCCTCGGCGTCCGCGTGCGCAAGTGGTGCACCATGCACGGGTTCGCCCTGAACCTGACCGACGAAGTCCTGCCCTGGTTCGAGCACGTCATAGCTTGTGGCATCAAAGGTCGCCAAGTGACGACGCTTGAAGCTTCCGCCACGCGCAATTCCGATCCAAACGAGGTCCGTGCCCGCGTTGCGGATGTGTTTCAGAGCGTTCTGGTTAGTTAACCGTTGTCGGGCCGGAACACGGTGTCGCCGTCAACGTTGACCGTGTGTTTGTGCTTCGCTCCCTTGGTATCGGTCCACTCAAGGGCGTACTCACCTGTCTTTAGAAAGCGGACCTGCCTGGGCGCGCCATCCGGAATCAAGACATTCGTGTCTTGACCTCCATCCACGGGCCGAACGTTTACGTATCCACGAACCTCGCGATTGGAAAGCGCAATCGTCAAGATGTGCAGGGGTGGCAGGGTGAGTGTTTCAACCACGTCGCCGGCCTGCGCAGTAACCACGCCCAAAGAGATTCTCCCGTGTAGTTCAATCCCTGCATTGAAGGTCAGTGCCACCTCGTATTGGCCGGGTTGCACGTTCCCGATCCTGACACGAGTCTCGCCGGCGCCTGTCATCTCACGGACGTAGGAGGAGACGCTTCGATACGCGCTCAGGCCCCCTTCAGCGCCTGTCGCAGTCAAGGTCACGTTGTTGACCATCTCGTCCCGAAAGCCCTTCAGAACGACGTGAATCGTGCCCGGCTTGACGAAATTGAAATCGACCGTGTTCTCAGAGGCGGGGTTGATGGCCGTCGCGAGGGCACCGTACTTATCGAGGTGCGCGCTTATGTTCAGCGGGTTCTTGGCCAACGCCGCGGGCGGTATCAGGAACGTCGCCTGCCCTTCCGTTCTCGACCACAGCAGCCCTCGAGGTTCGCAGTCGGCGAATATGTACACGCTGTCGGCTTCCGGCAATGGACGCCCTTCCGTTGAAATGCGAACTGTCAGCGCCTTCCACCCCTCGGGCGGCTCCAGAAACAAAGTCGTCTCGTTCGGTCCCGGTCGAACCTCGACTTCCTGGACACCTACAACAGCGCGGCCGATCAACGAGTACAGGATGTACTTTCCCGGAACGTCGAGCCTGAATGTGACGTATTCTGGCTTGTACGCGGTAATCGTAGCCTGCGGGACATCATCCGAGTTTGCGATCTCCATTCCAGTCAACCCCGATTTTGCCGGCTTCAGGCGAATCGACGCCCGAACTCCATGCGAAACCTGCCGCCTGACCGTCAACGTCGTGAGCATTGCCGCCTGCACGCGAAGCAGATTCTCCACCCCTTCAACGACATCGATCTTGACTTCTTCGATCGTGCTGGAGCCCTCAAATCCGCTGAACGACGCGGTCGCGGAACCTGCAGGAACCGACAGGGTCGCGGGTGACGTGACTTGCCGAACTGTAACAGTCGATCGCAACCTCGGCCCGGAGAACGTCAGTACCAGCGTGACGCCTTCCGCGTGAGAACCGTCCGCAAGGAGCGCAATGACCCGCAGTTCTGCCTTCCTTGCCACCCAGACCTTGCGCTCCTTCCCAGCCGTCAGGATCGGGGCATCGTCCGCCACTACACTCCACCCGTCTGTCAGGAGCACCAGCCGGCCTGACTTCGCTATGTGCTGCGAAAAACCAATCCGGCCGTCGGCATCGCTGACGACCTCCATTGTTCCACGCAGTTGCAGCGCCGCTATGCGCTTGATGTGGGTCTCCATCGCTTCGTGTCTCGCACTGTCGCTTTGCCCGGCGGATGGCGCGGGGCGTTGCTGAAACTGATCCCACAAATCCGGCTCCCACCTGAAGCGCAGACCCGCTACAGGCTCATGAGCTGCGTTCACGACCAACGCGCTCATGGCGTACGACTGTTCGCCTTGCAGCGTGTCGCCGGGAACCTGCGAAGGAGCAGGTTCTTCGCCGATGATCGCAGTGTCAGCGCCGGCCGGAGAAACGGGCACTTTCTGGCCGGGATGGTCAGAGGCCTGAGGGGCTGGTATGGGTTGATCACCCAAAACCAGCGACTCCGCGGCTAGGTTCGGTTGGTGCTCCGTCGCGACGAGCTGGGCTATACCAAACCCGACGCCCAGTCCAACAAACAGCGTCAGCACGGTGACGGAAACATGTACGCGCATCGGGGACTCCGAGTGTCGCAACACTTCTGCCAATGATACTGCTTCGGGGCCAAACCGTTTGCACCAAAAGCGATTGTGGGCATCCCGGCGGTTCAAGCATGCTCCGCCTTGCGTGCTGCGCCCTCTGGTCCCATATTCGCCGCCATGGCTAAGGCGAAGACACCCGCGAAGGTTTCGAAGAAGCAGACTCACAGCAAAGCCGGCAACATCCAGCTTGAGACCCGGCTTTCTAAGGAGCAGCAGATTGAGCTGTTCCGCTGGATGGTGCTCAACCGTGAATTCGACAACAAGATCAGCCTGCTCTATCGCCGCGGCCTGGTCATCGGCGCCGCGTTCTCGAGCCTTGGGCAGGAGGCTTCCAGTTGCGCCAGCGCGTTCGCCGTTGAGAAAGACGACATCATCGCGCCGATGATCCGCAACGCGGGCGCGACGCTGGTCAAGGGCCT
>CAZNBU010000328.1:0-4450 GCA_964571035.1 uncultured Planctomycetaceae bacterium
CGCGACAACCTGAACCGCGCCACCGTGTTTCTGGACCCGCGCGGCGTCATCAGCGGGCGCAACTCGCTGGTCGGCGACCTTGGGCTGGTGGAGCCGGGTTGGGTGCGCGAGCAATCGGTCGCCGCCGAGACCGCGCTGTCGCTGGTCGGGTTGAGCGGCGGGTTGCTGCGTACCGACAAGGGCCCGCTGGCGCAGCACAGCGTCGCGTCCATTGGTCGCTACCTGCACGCGTTTGCGGTACTGCACGTGGCGCGGGCGCGCTCTGGCGGCGGGTTCAACCAGCGTGTGCAGTACGCCATCGAGGACGGGTGCAACCTGATCGAGCGCTCGCAGCTCGAAAACGGCCGCTTCAGCGGCACCTACGAGTCACAGCCGGGCAACACCGCGATCTGCGTGCTGGCACTGCTGCACGGCGGGTACCCCCGCGACTCGCAAGCGGTCGTCCGCGGCTTGGAAGCCATGACACAGCAATGCGAGCAAGCCACCAAGGGGCGCGGTGTAGGCACCTACAACGCCGGGCTGGTGCTGATGGCTTTGCAGAAGTTCTACGAGCCGCAGCAGCGCCTTGCGGGGTTGTTCGCGGCTGCGCCGGGCAAGGAGTTCGACAAGGCGCGCGCTGAGGTGCGCAAGCTGATCGCGCCCGAGCACATGGCGCTGGTGGACGAGATTGTTTCGCAGCTCAACAAGTCGATGCCCCCCGCAGACAATGGCGGGTGGGGGTACTACCCCGTGAAGGGCAACGGCAACGAGAACAGCGATAACTCGTGCAGCCAGTTCGCCATACTCGGGTACAAAGCCGCCAGCACCCTGGGCGCCAAGGTCGAGGCGTCCGTCTACAAGCGTGAAGCCGAGCGCCTGTTGAAGCAGTATGGAGAAGTGGTCTCAGCCGAGGAATTGGAGTACGAGTACACCGCGGAAGGCGGCAAGACCGCCGTCGCCTACAAGGGCAAGATCAAGCCGGGCGGTTGGGCATATCGCGCCTACACCGGCCGCGCGGTCGGCGACACGATGCAGATGACGGCCGCCGGCATCAGCACATTGGCGATCTGCCTGGACGAGCTGCGCGCGCGCGACGAGCTTGAACCGCGCGCCGAGTTCGAGATCGCGATACGCATCCACGGCGCGCAGGTGCGGCTCGCGCAGACCTACTACACCGGCGAAGCACTCGCCGACAAGGATGGTGCGGTGCTGGGCACGTCGCGCGACGGCAGCGGCGCCTACTACAACCTGTACTCGGTCGAGCGCGGGTGCGAGCTGGCCGGCATCTCGCGGCTGAACGACACGATTGACTGGTACGCGATCGGGGCTGAGGCGCTGCTGGAGCACCAGAACCTGGACGGAAGCTGGTCCAGCGGGTCGGGCGAGAATGCTCAGCGCAACCTGATCAATACGTCGATGGCGATCCTGTTCCTGAAGCGGGCTTCGCTGCCGGTGTTCACCGATCCGCGCCGCAAGGAACCCGAAAAGCCGCGCGACCCGGTCACGGGCGACAAAGATGCTCCGAACCCGGAAAAAGATTCCGCTAAGAAGTAGGGGCAGCGAGAAGGCTTGGAGTCGGGAGCTTGGAGGCGGGAGCAACTGCAGCTGCAAGCCGACACGTCGCTGTTGCCGTGGTAGTTGCCGTTGCAGCAGCTCCCGCCTCCCGCCTCCAAGCTCCAAACTTCCCCATCGCCAATCGGCAACCCTCCCCCTGCGGGGTTCGCATTCTCGCGGGTTCAACCCGCGATTTTCTATGCGTCCGTGCCGATTTTGGTACACTTCCCCGGCTCTGTGGCACCCGGAAATGCACAACGCCGCGGGCAAGAAGTCGTAAAAAACCGCAGGACAAACCCCGGAACTTCGTAACGAGAGGTTGCGTCTTCTGACTAATGTAACTGTTCGGAACGACAGAGATGGGCGGGGCGAAGGCCCCAGGGGGACGGGCATGTGGAAATCGGTAGGTCTCTTTGCGTTTCTGATTGCGTTGGTCGGGTGCGGCGCCGTTTGCCATGACGGCGAAGTCCAGCCTGTAGGCGAACCCCCGCAGGCAGCGGCTGAGGTGGAGTACGAGATTCCGCCCACCAGTCTGCTGCTGCATCTGGGCAAGCCCGCACTGATACCGGGCGCTGACTCGGGCGAGATTCAGCCGTTGCAGGCGCTTCCGGCGCCCGCGCGCGGCACACGCCCCAACGGGTGGACATGGGATCCGCCGCTGGACGTCGGCGGCGCAATGCCCTCGGACGAGTCGGTCCGCAGCGCCATCGTGAAGGCGGTCAACTACGTGCTCGACAGCCAGGCTGAAGACGGGTCGTGGGACGTTGAGCTTTCCGGCACCATCCTGTCCGACACGGCCGACGATGCTGTGGACGCCATCGCAGCCACCGGCCTTGCCGGTGTTGCCCTGCGCTATCACGTCAAGGTTGACCCCCAGCGCATCGAGGCCGCGCTGCGCAAAGCCGCCGAGTTCGTGATCGACCGCGTCTACCGCGGCAAGCTGCCGATGGGCGTCTGGTACGCCAACTGGCGCTACACGCTGGGCCTGAAGTTTCTGACCGGCGAATACCTCGCTACCACGGACGAGAAGTTCCAGAACGACATCCTTGCCGTCAGCCGCCGCATGGTGAACTCAATGATGCGGCTGCAACGCAGCAAGACCGCGCCGCCGCTGCTGGAAAAGAAGCGCAAGGCGCGCTTGACCGCCCGCGCACGCCGCAACGCGGCACCATCGACCCTGGGCGTGATTCTCGCCCCGCCGACTGACACCGACTACCGCGGCGGCGCGCTGGTTGAGCGCGTCAAGCCGGGCAGCCAGGCGAAAGTCGCGGGCATCAAGCCGGGCATGCGCATCACCAAGGCGGAAGGCCTGACGGTCGAGAACGCGCTGGACTACTACCAGCTCGAGACGGAGTGGATCGGCGGCCAGACCGTGCGCATCCACGTAAAGAATGAAGCGGGCGGCGAAGACCTGAAGTCGATCAAGCTCGACACGCTGTGGCCGGGCTACCTCGGCATCAAGCTCTCGCCCAGCGTTGGCCTTGGCCCGGTGGTCGCGGACTTCCTGCCGTTCAGCCCGGGCCGCAAGGATCGCGACGGGTTAGAGAAGGGCGACATCATCACCGAGATCGACCGTAACGAGATCAAGTCGATCGAAGACGTGCAGAACCTCGTCGAGAAGCAGATTCGCCCCGGCGACCGCGTGCGCTTCAAGGTGCTGCGCGGCGAGAAGCAGCGTACTAAGAGCGTGACCGTTGAAGCAACCGCGGCCCCGGAAGGCACCTTCTGGCTAGAGCCGAAGGACGAAGACAAGGGCAGCGAAGGCGGGATCGTGGTGGAAGACATCCAGCGCGACAACGCCCCGGCGGCTGAAGCGGGCATCAAGAAGGACGACCGCATCATCCGTATCGGCGACACGCCGATCATCGGGTACGACCACTACGTGGACTTCCTGGGCACGGTGCCGGCTGGCACGGTGCAGAAGATCACGTGGATCTCCGGCGGGCAGGAACAGTCGGCCGACATCATTGCGTCGCCAACGCCGCAGCCGTTTGAGTTGACGTTTGACTGGATCCCGAACCCGGCCTGGGGCCAGGGGTGGGAAGCTGTGGTGCGTACCGTCGAGCGCGGCGGCCCCGCCGACCGCGCGGGCCTCAAGCCCGGCGACATGATCCTCGCCGTGAATGACGTGGCGGTGCCCGACTTCTTTGACTTCCTCATTGAGCTCTACACCCTCAGCGCCGGCGAATACGTCAAGCTGAAGGTGTCACGCGGCGGCAAGGAAGCCGAGGTCACGTACGAGCTGCCCAAGGCGGACCTGACCAAGGACCCCGAAACCGTCGAAGAGGGCGGGTGGTACTACTACCCGCAATACGACGACGCGCCCAGCTTCGCGACTGCGTCGGCGGTGCTTGTGCTGCATGAAATCGACGAGAAGGTGAAGGGCATCCGCATTCCCAAGGAAAGCCTGAAGGCTGCGGGGAAATTCCTTCACAACCTGCGCATCAACGACAAGGACAACGGCAACGAAGAGACCTACCTGTACAGCTCGGACGCCAAGAGTGAAGAGCCGCGCGCGGCAGCCGCGATCAAGAACATGGGCCTGCGCGACCTGCGCGGGTGCCAGGGCCGCAACTGCATCTGCGAGCTGGCGCTGAACCGGCTGGGTGAGCGCGGGCGCGCGCCGCTGAAGCGCATGGTGGACCAGTTCATCGACAACCGCCACCACCTTGACCGTGTGCGGCGCATGGAGCTGTACGTCAGCGGCAAGTACGGCGGGTCGCCGCACTCGCGAGACTACTACTGCAACGCTTCATACTACTGGCTGTACGGCCACTACCACGCGCTGCTGGCGGCGAAGGAATCGAGCAGCAGCCAGTACAAGAAGGTCAACGAGATCTGCGTGAAGGCGCTGATGCAGACCAAGTATGACGACGGCCTGTGGCTCGGCCACCCCAGCTTCGGCAAGCTGTGCGGC
>CAZNBU010000329.1:0-4441 GCA_964571035.1 uncultured Planctomycetaceae bacterium
GTGAATGTCGAACTCGTCGTGGATGACAAAGACTCGGTGCTTGCGGCCTGGCGAGGTGGTCTCATTTCCATCTACAACTTTGCCCTGTGGACGCCGTTGTCCCGCACCACCGCACCCACAAGCACGAATGTCATGGCCTTTGACAGCGGCGCGCGTGTGCTCTTTGTAAACCACGATACCCGTATCGCCCGGTTTCAGCCGTCTGACGGCGCCGCCATTGACGCCATCGAGGCGGAGGGGCTCAAACCCGACAGCAACTGGATCAACATGAGCGGCGACGGGTCCGCAGTGTTGTTCATGCAGCACGGTGAACTGGTGTCGTGGGATGTCAGCACAAGAGCCGTTCGCTGGCGGCGGGCGGGAGTGAAGGCGGTACACGACGGCGCCTGCGACCCCGACGGCGCGATCGTGGTCGCGGTGGATGCCGCTACGAACGAGCCCCTGCTGCTCGACGCTCAAACGGGCGAGACCCGGCGCCGTCTGGCGTGGCCGGCAGGCATGAAGACGGACGACAAGCTCACGGTTGGGCGCAACGGCACCATCGCCGGGCAGAGCTCACCAGAGGATATCGGAAGCAAGTTTGACCAGGAGTTTGTGGTTTGGCGCCCCGCCGGCGACTACGCGGCCAAGCGCATCCCGGCACCCGCGGAGCCGTTCGGATTGATGCTGGCGATGGCTGTATCGGATGACGGCGCGACGGTTGCCGCTGCCACGTTCAATGGGTACATGATCGCGGATGTCGAAAGCGGCGCGGCGCGCGAGGTTGAGATGGACAAGCGGTTCAGCAACAACGTCGAAACCCGGATTACCCCCGACGGCAAGTATCTGCTCGCGGTCGCGCTGGGTTACTCGCACCAGGTGACCCGTATCGACATCGAGTCAGGCAAGGCCGTAGATGGCATCAAGGTGCCGGGGCCGGAGGACGAAAAACTGCGCTTTGCGAGCTTTCTCGTAGCCCCGGACGGAAAGTCAATCGTGCTTGCGCCGTATCCGCGCGACAATGAGTCACCGACGCTGGTGCGGCAGAACCTCACTACCGGCCAGATCGTTGATCGCTACCCCGGACACGTCAACACGGTCGTAACCCTAAGCCAGAGCGCGGATGGACGCATTGTGGCGAGCCTGTGTGCCGATCGCGTGATCCGCGTCTGGCGCATGCACGATTGAATTGCGCATGGACGTGTTGCCGGGTTGGACGGTTTTTGTCTGATTGGATTCGTCTTCGAGCGTCGTTAACAGTGTGGCCGCCGAAACGTCCAATTCTGACAAGTCCGGCATAGTCGAGCGGGCTGCAAACGAGTGCCTTGACCGCGGCTGGCGCCTGGCATGGCTCATGCTTCGTCATCACGACGACGCTTCTGATGCCGTGCAGCAGGCTTTCGTCGTCGCGCTTGCCAAGTGGCGTCGCATTCCGCGCGACAACCCTTGGCCGTGGCTTGCCGCGGTAATTTCGCGCGAAGCCCTTCACATCCGCCGCAAGCGTGCGCGCACCGTTGCCTTAGACTCTGGAGGTTCCATGCCCATTGAGGACGTGCGGGCTACGCAGCCTCTTTCTGAACTGGAGCGTCGCGAGAGGGACGAGCAGCTAACGCACGCCCTTGGTGAGTTACCGCAGGAGGAACGCGACGCTTTACTTCTCACGCAACTCGGCGGAATGACTTACGCCCAGGCTGCGACGGCGCTGGGTGTCCCGCTCGGCACGCTCAATCACCGGGTATCCAGGGCGTTTGCCACGCTTCGCCGCAAGCTCGACAAGGATGAAAGGGCGGTGGCAAGCAGCCTCGCGGTGCTGCCTGTGCTCGCGCCGCCGCCGCAGCTGCGGGAGTCGCTTGCAACACAAGCAGCTATCGGAGCGAGCGCGTCATCCGTTGCACTGCTGGGAGGATTAGCCGTGAAGAAGACAACCGTGGTGATTGCGTGTCTCCTGCTGGTGCTGCTGCTGGGTGGCGGCGGAATCGCCTATGTAGCGTTGACCGATACCCCGTCGGACAACTTCAGTCCGATCGCCACCAAAGCAACTCCACGTATCGCCGGGTCGAAAGAGGGGGTGGCCGCAACCTCCGAAGTCGAAGATGACGGTGCAGTGGCGAGCGTCCCGTCGGAAACATCCAACCGTGCGCCAACCACCGATCCCAGAACGGTCGCGGAAACTGAGGAGCCATCGCGCCGCGTCTTGATCGCAACCGATCCCGGCGGCGCGCCGGTTAGCGCCAGCTTTGTGGTGGAATGGCGCGTCGACGACACCGAATCATGGGCATCGCAGCCGGTGCGGACCGGCACGGATGGTCGTGCCGATCTTGACGCACCTATAGCAGCTGTACTGAGGGTGACCCTCGCTGAAACCGAAACGGAGCGGATCCTCGGTTGGGGTCCGACAACCATCAAAGGCGAGAAAGTTGAAGCCCCTATCACCGTCTACGGCATTGTGCCGGCGCGAGTGCGCATCACGTACACCGACGGCAAGCCGTATGTGGGACTTGTATCGGTCAGGGCCAAAGGGCTATGGAGCGCTGGAGTCCAGATGTACGAGGCATCCGGAGGTGGAGGCATACCTCTGCCCGTCGGTTGGCCGGCGGGGCGGCGGGGTGAGGGATGGTTCCACGAGATCATAGAGTTCGCCGGACTGCCCGACGGTGTGGACATCTCGTTTCGAACGATTGCCAGCCGGGCGGGGTACACTGAAGTCGACAAGACAATCTCGGCCGACGAAATTGCTGCCGGCAGGCTGATTGAGATTGTAATTCCGGCTGGTGTATCGCCGAACACTCCCGGCAAGGTCGTGCTGGTTTCGCCTGAAGGGGTCACGTTGGACGGGTACGTCAGCCTGCATCCGTTGGTGACGACAAACCTGCGTGTTGGAAGGGGCTGGTCTATTCGCTACCCGGTTTCGGGCAAGCCCGGGGAGTTTGAGATGCGCCTGGAAAGCGGCAACGTTCGGGCCGGGACGTATGTTCTTTACATCTACGGTAAGACGCCTTGGTACTCCGGCGAGTTCGAGGTCGATCCCGGTCAGGTCAAGGAGGTGACACCGGTGCCGACCGAGCCGGCATCGTTGACCGTCCGCGTCGTGGATGTTGAAGGTAACCCTCTGCCGGGCGCGGTGCTTTCGCCGGCGATTATCACAATGCCGCAGACGATTGCCTGGCGAGGGTCAAGCACGTCGCCGCGCCCAGGAGAAGCTGAGACAGGCGCGGACGGCGTGGCCAAGTTGGAGAAGTTCCCAGCCGGCACGTTCGATTTCCAAGTCTACGCGACCGGGTACCAGCCGTGGCAGGGCTCTGTCACGCTCGTCGCGGGTCAGGAGAACGACCTCGGGACGCTAATCATGGACAAAGCGGCGGGCCGCATCGAGGTGCAGTTTCCTGACTGGGATTTTTCGAAACGCAAGGTGACGTGGCGGGTGACGGACGACGGTGCTCGCTCCACGTTCGCAATGGGCACCGTTGAGTCAAGCAAGCTGGTGATCGACGGTCTGCCGGTGGGTCGCACATACAAGTTTCAGTCCAGTATCCCGCTCGGATCGGATCGTGGCAGTCGGGCGTTCTGGTACACGAAAGCCTTTGACCTTACGCGGACTGCGCCGACGCATGTACTGGACGGAACAGATAAAAAGTGGCCCGATGATCTCGATTGATTCCCGCTTCCTGAGCGGGTTTCGCGGGATTCACAAACCCTTCAACTGTGTTCTAATGGCGGGCCTGATACGCGAGGACTGCCATGACGAATGCAGTGATGGCTTCGCCCATCCGAATCGAAGAGAACGAAGCCGAGAACATTGAGCGGATTCACGAACTCAAGCGCGAACGCGGCGACTCGTTGATCATTCTGGCGCACCATTACCAGCGCCTCGGGGTGCACGGTTGCGGCGACATCACCGGCGACAGCTACCATCTTTGCAAAGCCGCCGCCAACGCCGACAAGGCCCGCGACATCGTGTTCTGCGGCGTGCGCTTCATGGTTACCAGCGCGGCGACACTCTGCCGCGACGATCAGGTTGTCTATCACCCGGATCGCAACGCCGGTTGCCCCATGGCTGACATGGCCAACCTGCCGCAGGTGCGCACAAGCTGGATGGAACTGGGCGAGGTGACCAACGCCGCCAAGGTGGTGCCGGTCGTCTATATGAACAGCGATCTTGACCTGAAGGCCTTCTGCGGCGAGCGCGGCGGCATCGTCTGCACCTCAAGCAATGCCGGCAAGGTCTTCGACTGGTGCTTTGAGCGCGGCGAGAAAATCTTTTTCTTTCCCGACGAGCACCTCGGCCGCAACACCGCCAACAAGTACGGCATCCCGCGCGAGCAGATTGTGCTGTGGGACCCGAAACAGCCGCAGGGCGGGCTGACCGCGGCGCAGATCCACAGTGCAAAAGTCATCCTGTGGAAAGGGTACTGCCACGTTCACACACGCTTTACGGTGGAAATGATCGAGAAGGTCCGCGCCG
>CAZNBU010000330.1:0-3759 GCA_964571035.1 uncultured Planctomycetaceae bacterium
GATGGTCATTGGGTGAATGCCGTAATCGATCATGCGCTTGGCAATGTCGAGCGCGCTGATGTCATTCTCTTCATGCTGCTTCTTGTCGGTGAACACGACTTCGTGCGCGCAGGTCTTGTCGTTGTGGATGTGGTAAACGCCGCGCAGCTTCGCCCGCAAATAGTTCGCGCTCAGCGTGGCGTTCTCACCGTTGCGGCGCAGGCCCTCGCGCCCGAGCTGTGCCATATAGATGTACGCCATCACCAGCGCGCCGAAGTTGCCGAAGAAGCTGCGCACCTTGCCCACGCTCTGCGGGCGGTCGTTGTCGAATGCGAACGTGCCGTCGCTGTTCTTGCGCACGCGCGGCTTGGGAAGGAAGGGCTCAAGGTGCTTTGCAACCGCGATCGGGCCAGCGCCCGGCCCGCCGCCGCCGTGCGGTACACTGAACGTCTTGTGCAGGTTGAAGTGCATGACGTCGATGCCGTAGTCGCCGGGGCGGACGATGCCTGCAATGGCGTTCATGTTGGCGCCGTCCATGTACAGCTGCGCGCCATGCTCGTGCAGCACTTTGGCGATCTCGCGCATCTTCGGCTCGAGGATGCCGAGCGTGCTGGGGTTGGTGATCATCATCGCCGCGGTCTGCGGGCCGACCTTGGACTTGAGTTCTTCAACATCGATGTTGCCGTTGGCGGCTTCCTTCAGCGTGACCGCCTTGAACCCAGCCATCGCAGCCGTTGCGGGGTTCGTCCCGTGAGCCGCGCTGGGGATCAGGATCTCGCGGCGCTGGGCGGCTTCGCCCTTGGCTTCGAAGTACGCCTTGATGCACATGACTCCGGTCAGCTCGCCGTGGGCGCCAGCCGCCGGTTGCAGCGTGACGGCGGGCAGACCGCTGACTTCGACGAGGTAGTTCTCAAGGTTCCACATCAACTCTAGGTGGCCCTGCAGTTCTTTCTCGCTGAGGTACGGGTGCGCCTTGGTGTAGCCCGGCTGGGCGAGCAGCGTGACGTTGATCTTGGGGTTGTACTTCATGGTGCAGGAGCCCAGCGGGTAGAAGTTCTTGTCCACGCTGAAGTTCTTCTGCGCGAGGTTCTTGAAGTGGCGAACGAGGTCCAGCTCGCCGACTTCAGCCAGCGGCGCCGGCGTAGCGCGCAGCTTCACGCCCTTGAGCGCGGCCTTCGCGTCCACCTTCGGCACGTCCAATGCCGGAAACTTGATGCAGCGCCGCCCGGGTTTGCTGACTTCGAACAGCAGCTTCTCTGCGGGGTTGCTCGGAATGGTGGTCATGGATCGTCTTTCCGTCGTTCGAACGTGTACCTGTCGCTTGCGCTCCGGGCTCCTGTTCACGCCAATGCGGCTGCGTACTTGTCGATGTCTTCTTTGGTGGTCATTTCGGTTATCGCTACCAGGTACTCTCCCGCGGCGCCCATGCCTACTGAATCGAGCGGCAGGCCGCCTACGATGCCCTTGGCCTTCAGTGCTTCGTCGATACCGGGTTTGGCTGTGATCACAAACTCGTTGAACACGGGCGCGTCGTACTTGAGCTTGGCCCCGGCCTTGGTTAGCGCCTGGATCGCGTACTGGGTCTTGCTGACAATCTGCTCGCCCAGTTCAACGAACCCGCCCTTGCCCCAGGCGTTGAGCTGCACCGTGGCGCGCAGGGCGCACAGGGCCTGGTTGGTGCAGATGTTGCTTGTGGCTTTCTCGCGGCGGATGTGCTGCTCGCGCGTTGCCAGCGCCAGCGCGTACGCGCGTTTGCCGTCGCGGTCGGTTGTTTCACTGACGATGCGGCCGGGCATCTTGCGCACGTAGTCCATCTTGCTGGCGAAAAACCCGAACGCCGGGCCGCCGAGGAACATGTGGTTGCCGAGCGCCTGGCCTTCGCCGATGCAGATGTCCACGCCGGCTTCGGCGGGCGTCTGCAAAAGGCTGAGACTCACGGGCTCTGCAATGCACTGCACGATCACCGCCTCGTTGGCGTGGGCGGTGTTGGCCAACCCTTCCACGTCTTCGATCACGCCAAAGAAGTTGGGCGACTGCACTGCGATCACGCAGACTTCGCGATTCAGGGCGGCTTTCAGCTTGTCCGCGTCAACGCGCCCGTCCTTGCCAGCCGGCACCATCACCAGCTTCAGCCCCGACGTTTCGAGGTAGGTCTTGACCGTGGCCGTGTACTCCGGGTGATGCGCGCCAGCAAGCACGATGGTCGGGCGCGACTCCTTGCGGAACTGGTCTGCCACCACGCGATAGCCCATCATCACCGCTTCCGCCAGCGCGCTCGCGCCGTCGTACATGCCGGCATTGCTGACTGGCAGACCTGTGAGCGCGGTGATGCTGCTCTGGAACTCGAAGATGCTGGTGAGCGTGCCCTGGCTGCATTCCGGCTGATACGGCGTGTAGGCAGTGATGAAGTTGCCGTCGTAGAGCGCAATGTGGTCGGCCAGCGTGCTGACGTGATGGTTATAAATGCCCGCGCCGCGAAAGAACGCGTAGTCATTGGCGTTGCGCGTCTTGCTCAGCAGGCCGTTGATGTGGCGCGTCACCTCAAGCTCGCCCATGCCGGGGTTGAGCTTGAAGGTGCTGGCGTCACCCATCTTGATGCGGATGTCCGCGGGCACATCGCTGAAAAGCTCGTCAATCGACTTGGCGCCGATGGCATCGAGCATCGCTTTGCGGTCTTCGTCGGTGTTCTGGATGAACGGCATGGGGTCGCTTCGCTCCAATGTTCAATGGTCAATTGTCAATGATCAATGGCTTCAGGGTTCGCGAGCGACCAACGACTCATTGGTCATTGATCATTGAACATTGATCATTGCGGCGGGCGTGCCCGCCGCTAGTGCGCTTCGTCTTCGAGCTGCTTTTCGTAGTCGGCCAGGCTCTTTGCCTCGCCCAGCTCATCGGCGTTGTCCGGCTTCACCTTGATCAGCCACCCGGCGCCGAACGCGTCCTTCTTAAGCGCGCTGAAATCGTCGCTGTCTACGTCGCTGTTGACCTCGGTGATCTCGCCGCTTACGGGGCTGATCAGGTCGCTTACGGCTTTGACCGATTCGATCTCGCCGAAGGCTTCGCCCTTGGTGACCTTGTCGCCTGCTTCCGGCAGGTCAACGAACGTGAGGTCATTGAGCTGGTCCACGGCGAAATCGGTGATGCCGATGGTGACGGTGCCGTCCGATTCAAGGCGGCCCCATTCGTGGGTTTCAAGGTAGCGGGCGTTGTTGGGTCGAGCCATGAGTGGTCCTTCGTAAGTTGATAATCCTGCCTCAATTCGATCTCACTGCAGGTTCGAGAGGCCAGAGGTCAGAGGTCAGGAAGTTGCCGTTGAACGCGATGATTCCCTGACCTCTGACCCCTGGCCTCTGACCTCTACTTCCCAGGTCGCTTGTAGAACGGCAGCGGCACTACTAGCGCCTTCTGCGTTGGTTCGTCTTTCACGCTTTTGGTGGCTTTGGATGGGAACGCGAGGTCGAACGACATCCCGACTTCCGCGAGGTTCGGCGGCACGAACGCGGTTGCGATGATCTCGCCAAGCCAAGGCGACTTGGTGCCGCTGGCGATGTGGCCGACCGTGCGGCCCTCGTGCAGCACGTCTTGCCCCTGTCGCGGGATGCGCTTGCCGGCGATGTTCAACCCGACCAGCTTTTGCTGCAGCCCTTTCTGGCGCAGCTCAACCGTGGACTGCTTGCCGACAAAGTCTGGCTTTTTCACCTTCACCGCCCAGTCCAACCCAGCTTCCAGCGGGTTGATGTTCTCTTCCAACTCGTGCCCGTACAGCGGCATGCCCGC
>CAZNBU010000330.1:3769-4439 GCA_964571035.1 uncultured Planctomycetaceae bacterium
GAGGCAATAGCCCATCTCGAGGCGCAGCGTGTCGCGCGCGCCGAGGCCGGCCGGCCCGGCGCCCAGCGGCTCGCCGACATTCAGCAGCTCGCGCCAGAACTGCACGGCTTTGGCGTTGGGCATGATCAGCTCGAACCCGTCTTCGCCGGTGTATCCGGTGCGCGAGACCAGCACCTCCGGCTCGCCAAATACGGTGCCGCGCGTGAAGTGGTAGTACTTGAGCGCCTTGACGTCCACGTCGCTGACCTTGGCCAGCAGCGCCGCGCTTTCGGGGCCCTGCAACGCGATCATGGCGTACTCGTCACTGCGGTCGTCTGTCTCGACCTTGAACCCGGTCTTCTGTACCTGGATCCAGTCCCAGATTTTGTCGCGGTTGCCGGCGTTGACGACCAGCATCGTGCCTTCATCGGCTGCGCTGTAGACCAGCACGTCGTCCATGGCGCCGCCGCGGCCGTTCAGGATCAGGCTGTAGCGGATCTGCCCGGGCTTCATCGTGGAGCGTTCGTTGGTGATGATCTTGTCGGTGAACGCAATGTGGTCCGGCCCGCTGAACCAGTAGCGCCCCATGTGCGACACGTCGAACAGCCCGACCTTGGTGCGCACGCGGCGGTGCTCTTCCATGATGTTGGTGTAAGTCACCGGCATGAACCACCCGGCGAAATCCACCATG
>CAZNBU010000331.1:0-4427 GCA_964571035.1 uncultured Planctomycetaceae bacterium
GCTGCAGCACCTTCTGCACAGCCTCATCCTGCAGATCCGGGGGATACCCGTACTTGCGAAGGATGCGCTTGACTAAAACCCGCATTCGCGCCCTCGCCGAGTCACGATGCGCCCAGTCGACCGAGACGTTTTCCCGCAGGCTAGTCAATAGCTCGTGAGCGATCAGCCGAAGCTTGTCGTCTCCCATCATCTGCACGGCACTTTCGTTCTCGGCCAGTGCGTCGTAGAAGGCAATCTCCTCGTCGGACAAACCTGTTTCCTCGCCGCGCTGACGCGCGGCCCGGATGTCCTTGGCCAACTGGATCAATTCCTGCAGCACTTCAGCAGTTGTAATCGCATTGGCGTGGTAGCGTGCCACGGCGTCTTCCAGGCGCTCCGAGAACGCCTTGGTCTGCACCACGTTGGCTTTGCTACGCGAGCGAATGCCGTCGTTGATCAGCTTGCGCAACGCTTCCAACGCAAGATTCTTCTTCTCCATCTGCTGCACTTCGGCGAGGAACTCGTCGGAGAGAATGGAGATATCCGGGCTCTTGATACCCGCAGCGGCCAGGATGTCCACGATCTCGGTCGAGACCACCGCACGGCTGACAATCTGCTGGATCGCCAACTCGCGCTCTTGCTGGGTCACTCCGGAGCCGGTGCTGCTCTTGACCAGCGCGGCGCGAATCGCCTGGAAGAAACCGACTTCCTCGCGAATTTCGCGGGCCTCGTCGGAGGCGGATGCCAAGGCGAACGCCTTGGATAGTGCGAGCACAGCGTCCTGATAGCGACGATGGGCGCTCTTCTTGCCATCTTCGGTTTTCTCTTTCGCCGCCAACTTCTGCTGGAGGTCGAGAATCCACTCTATCGCGCCAGCCATCATCACCAAGCGCTCTTGAGCTGTCCCGGTCAGCGCCGACGCATAGTCGAATCCGTGGTACATGTCGCGCACCACTTCGTACTTCTCCATCATCACTGCAACGGCCTGAGCCTCGTCGACACCCGTGTTTTCCTGATCGTTTTTCGAGTACTGCTGCAGGGCCGACTTCAGGTTTTGCGCGATGCCGATGTAGTCGACGATCAGTCCGGCTGGCTTGTCGCGGAACACACGGTTCACCCGCGCAATAGCCTGCATCAAGCCGTGCCCTTGCATCGGCTTGTCCACATACATCGTGTGCATGCAAGGTGCATCAAAGCCGGTGAGCCACATATCCCGCACGATCACCAGCTTGAGCGGGTCTTTCGGATCGCGGGCACGTTTGGCCAGCAGATCGCGCCGGGCCTTGTTGCCGATGTGCTGTTGCCATTCTTGCGGGTCGCTCGCCGCGCCCGTCATCACGATCTTGACCGCACCCGCGTTGTCATCGGTGCTGTGCCAGTCAGGCCGAAGCTTGATGATCTCGTCGTACAGCTTCACGCAAATGCGGCGGCTCATGCACACCACCATCGCCTTGCCATCGAGGGCAGCCACACGATCCTCGAAGTGGGCGACCATATCCTTGGCCACCAGCGTCAGGCGCTTGTCGCTGCCGACAAGGGCTTCGACCGTTGACCATTTCTTCTTGAAGCGCTCCTGGTCGGCCTCGGAATCCTCCTCTGTCAGTTCCTCGACTTCGGCGTCGATCTTTGGCTTCTCGTCTTCGTCGAGTTCGATGCGCGCCAGCCGCGACTCGTAGTAGATCGGCACAGTCGCACCGTCTTCGACCGCACGGCTAATGTCATAGACATCGATGTAGTTGCCGAACACGGCCGGAGTGTTGACATCGTCCGCCTCAATGGGCGTGCCCGTAAAACCAATGAACGATGCGTTCGGCAGGGCGTCGCGCATGTACTTAGCGAAGCCATAGGAAATTTCGCCGGTCTTCGCGTCCACCTTGGCCTTGAAGCCATACTGACTGCGGTGCGCTTCATCTGCGATGACCACCACGTTGCGCCGCGTGGTCAGCGGCCCGTCGACCTCGCCAAATTTCTGCAATGTGGTGAAGATCACCCCGCCCGAAGCGCGGCTCAAGACCTTCTGTAGATCTTCGCGGCTCTCGGCCTGTACCGGCGTTTGCCGGATCAGGTCACGGCACATCGAGAACGTTGAGAACAACTGATCGTCAAGATCGTTCCGATCGGTGAGCACCACCAGCGTAGGGTTGGCCATTGCCGGGTGTTTGACCAGTTGCCCGGCGTAGAACGCCATCAGCAGGCTTTTGCCGGAGCCCTGGGTATGCCAGATCACGCCCGCGCGTTTGTCGCCCTGGCTCTGTGCCTTCACACTGGGCAAGCCGTAGTCGGCAGGATCTTCGGCCACGCCATGCACGGGAGCCGAGGCACGAATCGTGGAGGCCACTGCGTGCCGCACCGCGTGGAACTGGTGATAGCCCGCGATGATCTTGGCCAGCCCCGTTCCGGTTTCGCCGAAGACCGTGAAATCGCGCAGCAAGGCCAGCAGGCGGCGCTGCTGGAACACCCCCTCGATCAGGGTCGAGAGCTCCGGCGCGCCCTTCGGCGCAACGTCCGTGCCGTCGGTGGTGCGCCAGGGCATGAAGCGCTCAAGGTCAGCCGACAGCGACCCCACCCTGGCCGCGATACCGTCCGACGTCACCAGCAGTGCGTTGGTGTGGAACAGCGCCGGAATCTGCTGCTTGTAGGTTTGCAGTTGATTGAACGCACCCAATAGATGCGCTCCGGCGCTGCCCGGTGCTTTCAGTTCGATCACGCCCAGTGGCAAGCCGTTCACGAACACCACCACATCGGGCCGCCGGTTGTTCTGGCCGTTGATGACCACGAACTGGCTCACCACCAGCCAATCGTTCTGATCCGGGTGCTCGAAGTCGATGAGCGCGACCTTGCCAGCGGTCAGCGTGCCGTCGTCGGCGTAGTACTCGACGTCCACTCCTTCAGTCATCAACTTGTGAATGCGGCGGTTCTCTTCGAGCAGCGATGGAAGTTCGGACTGCAGCACCTTGCGAATGGCATCCTGTCTAGCCTCCAATGGCAGGCCAGGATTCAGGCGTGCAACGGCGTCCTCGAACCGCTTCTTGAGCACGACCTCATCGTGACTCTCGCGCTCGGGGCGGTGTCCATCGGGGCCGATGTCTTCCTCGCGTTCGAGGGCGTAGCCCAGTGCGGTCAACTGGTCGAGCAGCGCGGCTTCTAGCTGGGCTTCGGAAAGAAAGGCCATCAGCGCGGCTCCTCTTTGGCGTTCAGTGCTTGCTGGGCCAGCCGGCCCGATTCGGTCAGGCGGTAACGCTGGCTCCGGCTTCGCGGTTTGTCGGGCTGGCTCATCTCGACCAGGCCGAGTTCCAGTGCGGGCAGGAGATAGGCTTTGCGGAAGTGCTCCCTATCGGAGAGCACCAGCGCTTCCTGCATGGCTTGCCGGGTCATTTCCCCCTGAATCCGCAGAAGCAGGGCCGCGACTTGCGGGGTGACTTGCGGGGTGACTTGCGGGGTGACTTGCGGGGTGACTTGCCTCCCGCGCGCCGCCAATGCCGCCGCCACATCGAAGGTCAGCACCACCGCGCCGGTCCGAACCGTCGTCACGGGCGGCGCCAGTCCCGCCTCGCGCATCAGCCGCGCCATCTTCAGCGTGCCGCGGCCCCAGGTTTCGATGATGCCGCGCCGGTAGAAGGCTTCGGCGATCATCGGGTTCCACGGCCGCGACTCATGCTCGCGCTGCAACGCCTCCGGCGTCAGACCGAAGTGCAGATCACCGATGGAAATGATCTCCAGCCGGTCGTCGTACAGCGCCACGCTCACCGAACCGCTGCCGATGGCATAGTCCCGGTGCACGAAGGCATTGGCAAGCGCCTCACGAAGCGCTTCCACGGGCAAAAGCGGGGTGTCCTCGCGCTCCATCCGGCCCGGCACGATGCGCCCGGCCACCGGCAAGGATTCCATCAGGAAGCGTTCCGCCTTGCGCATCAGCGCAAAGGCGTTACCGTGAAACTGCCGGTTGTCCAGAAACTCGTCGCGCGTCACGCCCTTGAAGCGCGCCACCTTCAGTCGCAGTTGCGGAAAGCCCGGCAAGGGCGCCTCGTCCTTGCAGAACAGCACCACCGCCGCGCGTGACAGCTTGCCACCGTCCACCAGCAACCCCAGTCCGCGCAGGATCTCCAGCGGCTCCCGAGTGCCCGGATCTTCGCTGCGACCGCGGCGGATGGATTCCTCCAGCGTGAGCACCAGTTCGCGCCCATCCAGCTGCGATGCCTCCCATCCCTCGGCCGACTGGTTTTCCCAGCGCCGCACGGCGTGCAATTCCTCCAGCAGCAGCCGCTGCTGCGCCTCCCGCGACATCACCCGCGTGGTGTTCAGCACCCGCTCGTAGGGCACGCCGCGAAAATTCGTCACCCGCCCGCTGCGCGCCACGCTCACCACCAGCACCGCGCGCCCTGGCCCCACCGACAGCCGCTCCACGGCCGGGAACAGCGGCGGCTCGAAGTTCTGGAATTCCTGCGCCA
>CAZNBU010000332.1:0-4413 GCA_964571035.1 uncultured Planctomycetaceae bacterium
GCCCGTCTTTCACCAGGTAGATGGCGTGCACCGGCCCGGGCGCAAGCTCCGCAACAAAAGTGTGGCCGTCTTCGAGCATGGCGGGAAATGATCAATGAACAATGATCAATGTGCAATGGCTATCACCCCAGCAACGGTACTCCATTGATCATTGCTCATTGACCATTGATCATTGCCCCGCATGGCCGACCAGAACACTGTTGAGCGCGCGGTTGACCGGCTGGGCAGCACGATCGTCCGCGCCGGTGAGCTGGTGCGCAAAGCCCGCACCGGGTTCGGCAGCGCGCACGAGCCGCGCCAGCGCCTGCTGACCGCGCTGCTCGCTTGCGCGCTGGCGTGTGCGGCGCTGGCCGTGCTGACGATCCGCTGGGACGAAACCTCGGCGCTGGATCACGCCGAGGCGCCGCTGAAAGACCTGCGCGTGCGCGCGCTGGAAGACCCCGAAGTGCGCGACCCCAACATCCTCGTCATCGCCATCGACGAGCGCGCCCTGGCTTACGGCGACAACCCGACAATCACCAAAGCGCAGGAATCGCAGCGCTACTCGTGGCCCTGGCCGCGCCACGTTTACAACAAGCTGATCAACTGGTGCCGCGAAGGCGGCGCGCGCGTGATCGTCTTCGACATGATCTTCAGCGAGACCGGCCCCAACACCAACGACCCCGTACGCAACGTGCCCTCCGGCGGCGGCGCGCAGCGCATCTGGCTTGGCGACAAAGCCGGCGACGACCTGTTCATCGCCGCGGCGACGGCGCAGCAGGATGTCGTGCTGGCGCTGGCGCTGACCGGCGAGCAACGGCCCGCCGAGCGCCGCGACGAGCTGCTCAAGGACTACGCCGTGCAGGTCAGCGGCGCGCAGGCCGACGCGCTGCGCGAGTCGCTGGCAAGGCAATCCGAGCGCACGCCCAACCCCGCCACGCCGATCCTGGGCCTGCTGAACGGCCTGCCGGTGGCGACCGTGACGGCGGGGCTGGAAGAGCTGCCGCCCGACGAGCGGCGCGCGGAGGTGGCTGGGTACTACGGTGCGCTGGTCAACCGCACGCACGCGTTTCAGTCGGACCGGTTCTATTCGCTGCTGCCGCTGCCGGAGCCTTCGCTGCACGGGGTGGGCGGCATCGGCGCGGTGAACTTCCGGCACGACCCAGCCGACGACTCGCTGCGCCGCTACCCGGCACTGGCGATGGTGGACGGCAAGGTCTACCCGCACATGGCGCTGGAGGCGTGGCGGCTGTGGGTGTTGTCGTTCGCGCGCGACGCCGTGGATGACCCGCAAGCCAGCAAGTGGTTCCGCGATTGGTTCGGCAACATGGAGGTGGTGGACGGCAAGCTGCGGGTAGATGGTGTCGATTACTCGCTGGACAACAGCCTGCGCGATGTGCCGGTCACGGTGGAAGGCGGCGAGCTGCGCTATCTCGGGCGCAGCGTGCCGATCGAGAACGACGGGCAGTACCACCTGCGCTATCGCACGCTGCTGCCGACCGAAGAGAGCATCACCTACAGGATCGCCGACGAATCCAAACGAGAGCAGGTGATCGCCGAGTTCGCGAAGGTGGACAACACCGCGCTGTATCCGACCGTCAGCGCAGCCGACGTGCTGGCTGACTGGGACGCCTGGCACTACCGCAATACCGGGTACGAGATGCGCCGCAACACACTCCTGTCGAAGGCGACAGAGATTGATGACAGCCTTGAGTACCTCGACGGGTATGAAAAGGAAGACGCGCAGGCGGCGCTGGCGTCATTGCGCAAGCAGCTCGCCGCGCTGCCGGAAGACGGCCCGCCGGGCGGGTGGCCGCCGGTGCTGCTGGGTGATCCCGCATCGCTGGTCAAAGACAAAGTAGTTTTCGTCGCGGGCACAGCCGCCGCGCTGTCCGACCGGCACCGTACGCCGTGGTCGCCGGTCACGCCGGGCACGTTCGTGCTCGCCAACAGCTTCGACAACTTCGCCAACGAAGACTTCCTGCGCGCGACGCCCCGCTGGGCCGAGTGGCTGGCCGGGCTGGGCGCGTGCGTGCTGGCTGTGCTCGCCGTGATGTTCTCGCGCACGACCCGCAGCGGCGCGGTGCGTGTCGCGGCGCTGGTGTTGATCGTCTGCGCAGCCTCTTGGATCGGGTTTGAAGTGCAGTGGTGGGTGCCCACGGCGGTGCCGCTTGCGGGCCTGTTCATCGGGTTCAGCAACGGCGCGCTCGCCAAGGCGCTGACCGAGGGCCGCCAGCGCCGCCAGCGCGAGGCGTTCGCGCGCCAGTACATGGGCCGCGAGCTGCTGGACTTCGTGATTCACAACCCCGACAGCCTCAAGCTCGGCGGCCAGAACCGCGAGATGACCGTTTACTTCAGCGACGTCGCGGGGTTCACCACGGTCAGCGAAACGCTCGGCCCGAACAACCCGGAGCGGCTGGTTGAGCTGCTGAATATTTATCTCGAGCGCATGACCGACCTGATGCTGGAAACCGGCGCGGTCATCGACAAGTACATCGGCGATGCGCTGATGTGCTTCTGGGGCGCGCCCATGGACATGCAGGACCACGCCGTGCGCGCATGCCGCGGCGCGCTGGCCTGCCGCGCCGAGTTGCAGCGCATGCAGCCGCTGTTCGCTGACTCGGTGCGCGGGATCGCGCCGCAGCTCATCAACCCGGACGGCAGCGTGCTCTCCGCACGCGCGGGCATCAACAGCGGGCTGATGACGGTCGGCAACATGGGCAGCAGCAAGCGCTTCGCGTACACGGTGATGGGTGATGCCGTGAACCTGGGTGCGCGGCTTGAGCCGCAGTGCAAGGAGTACGGCGTGGACATGCTGATCGGCGAGACCACCGAGGGAATGGTGCGCGGCGAGTTCACGATCCGCCCGATTGACATGATCGTGGTAGCCGGCAAGACCAAGCCGGTGGAGGTGTTCGAGCTGATCGGCGGCAAGGAGGTCCCGCAGTTCATCACCGACCTGCTGAAGCATTACAACGAAGGCCTGCAACTGTTCCGCGACAGGCAGTTCGAGCAGGCGCTAACCAGCTTCCGGAACGCGGCGCAGCACGAGCCGGTGCAGACCGAAGGAAAGATCAACCCGTCTCGCCTCTACATCGAGCGCTGCAACCAGCTGATGAAAGAACCGCCGCCGAAGGACTGGAACACGGTGTATGTGAAGCGGAGCAAGTGATTTCGGATTTTCGATTTTGGATTTTGGATTGGCGACGAGTGGAGTGCGCGCGGTTGAATGGTTCGAACTGCCTGAAACAGGACGGGCAGGACTTGCAGGACGTTTTTGTCCTGCCCGTCCTACCATCCTGACATCCTGTCGCTTTTGCCTTTCTTCGCGCTCTTCCCGCCGGCAACTCGCTCAATCCAAAATCGAAAATCAAAAATCCAAAATCGCGCTGCCGGTGTATCCTACCCTCAGCAATGCTCACGCCGACAACGAAAGGGGCTTCCATGCGATTGCCGTACCGAGCCGCGCTGAACGCGCTGGTGCTTGCCGTTTGCGCCGTGCTTGCCGTCGTCGTCCTGACTGACGGCACAACCCACGGCGATAACCCGCTGTACTGGGTGCAGGTGAAAGAAGACAGCCCGGATGCCGTGATCCTCAAGACGCCTTCACGCTGGGCCGACGCGGTGGCAACCCTGCCGTTCAACGCGCAGGTCGAGGTGCTGGCTGACCTCTCGACACGCGAGGACAAGCCGCAACCGTTCTTCCAGATCAAGTACCGCCAGCACACGGGCTATGTAAAGCGCAACGTGCTGTCGGAAGAATCGCCCATGCAGCACAGCGACCGCGAAGCCGACCTGACGGCCACCGGCGCTGCAGCGGCCAACTCTGCCAGCAAGGGCCTCGGCGACCAGAACGAAAAGGTCATGTGCGCCAGCGACCCCGAGTTCGACAAGGCTATGCAGCAGGTGGACCTGACTGAGACACGCATCGACCGGATGTTCTACAACAAGAACCACCGCGACGACGTGGGCGACCCCAACGTCGCGCGCAAGAAGTATGAGGAGTTCGGACGTGCCGGAGGCCTGGTGGCCGGGGAGGATGAATAATGAACCTCTACCGCCTTACACGCAGGGTTATCTCGCTCGTTATCCTCGCCACGCTGCTTAGCGCCTGCGGCAGCTTCGGCATTGGTATCCACGGCAGCGGCAATCTCGGTCGCTTCGGTGCTGGCCGCGACATTCTTCGCGGCATCAACATGGTCAACGGCATCACCAGTTCGTCGTGGTACGGGTACACGTCACACTTCCACGCCACGGGAACGCTTTCGGGCCTGAGCCCGGGCCGCTTTGCCGGTCGGGTGGTCCGCAGCCTGATCGAGCAGGGCAACGCGCCCGAGCCCGGCCAGCTTACGCCGCAGCAGCAGTACTTCATCGGGCGCGGTGTTTCGGGCTCGTTGATCGCCGAGTTCGGAGCAGCGGATCTCGACGACCCGC
>CAZNBU010000333.1:0-4410 GCA_964571035.1 uncultured Planctomycetaceae bacterium
CTGTGCTTCATCCATCAGCCACCTCAATCCAAAATCCCCAATCCAAAATCCAAAATCACCTGGGTGGAGGGATGCGCTGGATGATGTCTTCCAGGATCGCGTCGGTGGTTGTGCCCTCGAGCTCGGCTGCCGCGGTGCGGTACAGGCGGTGGCGCAGCGACGGTGTTGCCAGCTCGCGCACATCGTCGGGCACCACAAACGCGCGGCCGTAGGTGCAGGCCAGTGCGCGCGCCGCCCGCAGCAGCATCACGCCCGCGCGCGTGCTGGCGCCGGCCCGCAGAAACGGGTGCTGGCGCGTGGCGCGGATGATCTGCAAGGCGTAGTCGGCGATGTCCGCCCGCACCTCAACACGGTGAACAATCTTGCGCATGGCTGCGATCTCGGCGCTGCCGAAGAGCGTCTTGCCGCCCAGCGCCGCGAACTCGTCGGCGGTCTTGGGCGCGCCGTGCAGGCGGAAGATGTCGGATTCCGCACGCTCGTCGGGGTACTCGATCAGCAGCTTGAACAGGAAGCGGTCCAGCTCGGCTTCCGGCAGCGGGTAGGTGCCCTCATTCTCAAGCGGGTTCTGGGTCGCGATCACCGTGAAGATGTCCGACAGCTCGTGGTCGTGGCCGTCGGCTGTGACCAGCCGCTCCTGCATCGCCTGCAGCAGCGCCGCCTGGGTTCTAGCGGGGGCGCGGTTGATCTCGTCGGCCAGCAGCAGTTGCGTGAAGATCGGCCCGCGCCGGAACTCAAAGTTCGCGGTGTCGGGGCGGAAGATGCTGGTGCCGGTGATGTCGCTCGGCATCAGGTCGGGCGTGAACTGCACGCGCCGGAACTCCAGGTTGCAAAGCTTGCTGAGCGTACGCACCAGCAGCGTCTTGGCGGTGCCCGGGTTGCCCTCAAGCAGCACGTGCCCCTGCACCAGAATCGCGACCAGCACGTGGCGCACCACGCCCGGCTGGCCTTTCACCACGGCGTCCACCGCCTGCTCCAGCGCGTCGGCGAGGCGTTGCATCTTGCGCTCGGGCGGCTCCGTCTGCTGCACGGGCGCCGGTTGTGGGGCGGGCTGGGACTCTTCCATAAACTCGTTCATGCGCTCCTTTGCGATGCCTTGACTAGTCCGACCATACTTCCGCGCCGCCGGTTTCGCCCGCGCGTTTCCGCTCAGACACCCGGCGCGCAATGTTCACCAGCCGCTCGGCGCTGGTTTCGCCCTCAAGCCTCACGCGGCCTTCGCCCGGCCGCAACACACTGGTGCCCTTGCCGGCTTCCTGCACCGTCACGCCGCTGTCGCCGAGTACCAGTACGGAGCGCTTGATGATCCGCTGCGCGGCTTCCATGTGCGCGCCGTTGCGCTCCAGCATGCGGCCCAGGCCCTCGATCGCGTAGCGGCGCGCCGCGCGGTCCTGCGCTTCGGCGGCTACGGGCCGCAACACCGTGCCCTGCCGCCACGCGAACACGCCCAGCAGAAGCAGCACGCTCAGCGACACCCACAACCCGGGCGGAGTGGCTGCCAGGTACTCCAGCGACGCGTCCTGCCCGAACCCGTGCAGCAGCTCGTCGATGATGATCTCTCCCCGAGGGGGCGCCGCGTCCAGCATCAGCATCGCCATGTCGGCCATGCCGTCGCGGCCAAGCCATGCGTTGCTGAACATGTCGGGATCGCTGACCAGGATGAATCCGCCGCGGTGCTCGTTGCGATCAACCCGCAGGCGCACGGCAATCACGTCGTTGCGGTCGGTGCGCGCCAGCACCTCGACGTTGTCGGGCAGGTCGTTCAATGCGCGGAGCGGCCGCAGCACCTGCACCGGCTCGCTGATCGTGCATTCGACCTGGCGCCGTGAGACCGGCCCTTCACCGAGCACATCGACGCTGCCGCGCTGGTCGTTGGCCACCCGGAACCACTGGTCGAACCCGGACATAGCCAGCAGGTCGCGCTGGTCCGACGGGCGGTAGATCTCCTCGCGCAGCACCAGCTTGTCGTCGTCGGCTATGTGATCGACGCGGAACACCCGCTTGGGCAAAACCAGCACGACGCTGGAATGCACGCGCTGGGCATCGTGCAGCAGGCCCTCCACCTCGGCCTCGTATTCCGCCATGTACTGCCCGCGCGGCTCAAGCAGCATGCGGGTTGCGCCGTCATTGAGCGAGTACGCCGGCAGGTTGAGTTTTCCAACATCCACGCGAACCTGCCGCCCGTTCTCCCGCATCAGCTCGATGAACGCCTTGTGCCCGCCGGGTGAAGCCGAGTAGCTGTTCGTGAAGTTGTCCGGCGTCAACGGCACCTGGATCACCCCGGCGATCAGCCACACCAGCGTGATGGCGATGAACAGCCCGATCACGCTGACGCGAAAGATAGTCTCGCGCCGGGCGGCTTTTCTGAAGTCGCCTGCGGTGGTCACTTCAGCGCCTCCTGCGGGTGAACCTGGTCGAGGTTGCGCTTCCATGCCTCGAACTCTTCGCGCGCGGGCACGTGCTCGCCGTAGCGCACGCGCTCCACAAGCCCCAATAGGTGGCGCATGCGCGAGCGGGTTTCGGCGGCGCGCACCATGCGCAGCGCGTCGCGCCACGTGCGCACGTCCGTCTCCTCGACGCACCCGCGCCAACCGGCTTTCAGCCAGAAGATGCGGTAGCTCAGCAGCGCCGCGCGTGCCCAGTCACCATCATGTAGCGCCTGCTCAAACTCGCGCTGTGCCAGCACCAGTGCGTCCACGAACTCCTGGCCGGGGCCATCCTCGGGCGCCTCCTCCGGCTCGTCGGCGCTGTCCGTACCGTCTTTCTTTTCCGCCTTGCGGTCCTTCTTGCTCTTCTTCGCCTTGGGCTTGCGCTTCCACTTGATGCCGAGCAGCGCCTTCACAATGAAGAACAGCGCAACCGCCGCAGCGCCGATTAGCAGCACCCAGGCGATGCCTTCAAACAGCGGGCCGATCCATTCCGGCGGGCTGAGGCTGCTGCCGCTGCTTCCGCCTTCCGACTCGCGGCTGGCTGGGCGGCGATGCGGGCCGGGTTGGGTTGAGCGCCGGTATCCCGGGTCCTCGCTGGAGCGGCCGGAGTCTGATCCGTCGCTTGAGGACGACTCGCCCGGCTGATAGTCCGCACGCTCCACCCGGTATCCGCGGTACTCCGGGCTGTCGAGAATGCGGCGCGCGTTCGGCCCCTGGTCCTGCGCAAGCAGCGCCGGGGCGAGCAGCACCATGGCAAGCAGCACTACGCGGATCATTGGCGCCTCCGGATCGGCAGGCGCGGTTGCGGCTGCGTCCACTGAGGCGGCTGCGGTGGTTGCCCGAATTGAGGTGGTTGTCCGAACTGTGGTGGCTGCGCGACCTGCGGCGCCGGGGCGGCCTGCGGCGCGGGCCTTGGTGCGCGCCGTCCCTTCGGCGGCGTGTATCCCGGCGGGCGATACCCGACGTGCGGGTTCATGCGGTAGCGCATCATCTCGCCCTCTTCGATACCGAAGTTGCGGGCCATCACGGCAAGGTCGTAGCCCTCCTTGCGGCAGCGCATGTCGAAGTAGAACACCACCTGCGGGATGAAGAACAGCGGCAGCAGCGCGCCTTCCCAGACAACGCGGATCATGTCGCCGATCAGCGGCCACCCTTCTTCGAGCAGCACCTCCTGCCCGATCCATGCGGGGATGGTCAGCAGGCCCGGCACGCCGGGCGCGCCAGCCACCAGGATCGCGGCGATCATCACGCCGAACAACCGTACCCGGAACCCCTTCGTGAGGAACGCGCTGCGCGGAAAGCTCTCGAGCGCGTCGGACTCATCCAGCATCACGGTCGTCACGTTGAGCCCCCACGTGCCGACGTACCAACCCAGCAGCGGCACCCACACAAAGCTGAGCAGGAACACCAGCACCCAGCCCCAGATGGTCTCGCCGCCCAGGATCATCGAAAGCGGCAACCCGAAAATGACCAGGGTGATCCCCAGGATCGCCAGCAGATGAAAGAACGACGCGCCCAGCAGGTGTGGCCCGCGACCCGAGAACGCCCGCGCCACTTCGGCCAGTGTCGGGCGGCCGCCCACGTACATGCGCGCGGCGGTGTAGTAGATGCCGGCTGCACCAACCGTGAGGCCCAGCGCCACGGAGGCGACCTTTAGAAGCCAGTAGTAGGCGGCGCGCGCACCCGGCTCAAACACGCTTTGCGGCTCGACCACCGAGTGGTGCTGCCAATCGTACGGGTCCAGCAGCACGAACAGCCCGCCGGTCAGCGCGAGCATCGGCAGCGTCCAGGCCAGCAGGAACCAGCGCGCGAACGCGAAGAATGCGGCGGCATACAGGCTGAACCCACGGCCCATGATGTCGCTGAATTCCAGTTGCCTGAGGTCAAAGGCCTTGCGCATCGTCGCATTATGGCGACGAAGGTCAGCCATGAAAGCCCACGACGGAAGTCATAGGTTTCTACACAAGTCTTTAGTATTTGGTGT
>CAZNBU010000334.1:0-4368 GCA_964571035.1 uncultured Planctomycetaceae bacterium
CGCCGCGCTCGCCAAGCCGGTCGAACACTCGCCGGTCTTCCGCCGACACCACGCCTGCGTCGGGAGAGCTGCCGGGCGGGCGCAGGATCATGCGGCCGGTGTTGTGGTAGAACTGCATGCCCGCGATGTTCGGGTGCGCCAGCAGGAAATCGACAACCGCGCGCACTTCCGGCTCGCTGCATGGGTAGTCGCCTGCGCCGCCCTGCTCGTGGCGCGGGCGCCACTCGGTCGGGAAGTTGCGGTTGAGATCGACGCCGCCCAGGTCGTCCTCGTTGAAATCGCCGTCGCCGTCGTCGTCGATGCCCTCGCTGCGCCAGATGCGGTACTCGCCCGGCTGGCCGGGTTTGCGGCGCACCATGATGCGCTTGTCGCGGTCGAGCACCCAGTCGCCGTTCGGATCGCGCTTGCGCATCTGGGTGATGCGGCCGTCGCCGTTCAGGTCATTGGGCGGGTCTTCGTCAAAGGCGCCGTCGCGATCGTTGTCGAAGGGCTTGTGGTTCTGGCGCAGCGAATGCGGGTTGTTGGCGGTGGCGAACCACAAGTGGCGGCTGTCGGGGTTGACGACCGGCACGAAGTAGAAACTGCGCGTGTCGATCAGCCGTGTCACCCAGGCCTCGTGGCCTTAGTTGCGCAGCAGGTACCAGATGGTGACGAAGATGATCTCGGTGCCCTGGGTTTCGTTGCCATGGATGTTGCTGTCGATGTACATGGCCGGCTTGTCGGTGTCGGCGCCGGTCTTGGTGTTGTTGAAGGTGATGCAATAGATCGGGCGGTCGAGGTAGCTGCGGCCGATTTCGCGCATGCTGAGCAGCTCAGGAAAGCGCTTGCACAGGGTCTCGGCGGTCGCGTTGACTTCTTCGAGCGGCCAGTAGTGGGTGAAGTCTAGTTTGGTCTCATCGACGCGCTGATTCCACCCGGGGAAGGGATCAGCTTTGCGCTCCGGCGCCTGCTGCGGCACGCCCGGCACGTTGAGCGCGCACAGCACGGCGATACAGGCGATGATTCGCAACAGCGCGCGCATGCTACTCCTCCTCGGTGCGGATCCGGCCGCAGTCCTTGATGACCGCGCGATGGGTGAAATCGCCGGTGCGTTCAGCCTCAACGCTGACTTGCAATTCGGCGGTGTCGGCTGCGTGTACGATCCACTCAAACGTGGCGGATGCGCCGCCGTGCAGGTTCTCATGTTTGTTGCGGCGCGTGCCGCTGATCAGCTTGACCGCGTCCGTGTCCTTGATCGAAACGAACAGCGGCAACCCGATCCGGTTGCGGTCGGCAAAGGCGCAGCGGTAGTCGAATGTGCCCGCGTTGTGCAATGTCGCCCGCACGCGCCACAGGCCGCCGCCCTTGTCCTCAACTTCGACTTTCGAGACTTCAACGCGCGGCGCCTTCTGCATCAGCGCCTTGATGAAGGTGGCAACGCGCACTGAGCCCGCGCGCAAATCTTCTTCCTTGGGGTTGCTGCGCGCGTCGATGCGCCACCCGCCGATCTCGACTTCGCCGAGTTGCGGGTGCTGGTACGGTTTCCATTCCGCGTAGTCGCCCGGGTGATAGGCGAGCCAAGCCAGTTGGCGCTGTTCTTCCTCGTTAGGTTTCTCGCGTGGCGCGCCTTCTTCTTTCTTCTCCTCACGTTTGCCCGTGAGGGTCAATAGCGGCAGGTTCGCCGCAAGCGCGCCCTGCGATTCGTACAACCAGTCGATGAAGTTGCCCGCGCCTTCGGGCTCAGACTTGATGGCGGCTTTGTCCGCCTCGCCCCACAGCTTTCTCAGCGCCTCGGCGATGCCCTTGTCGCGCGCGAGCGGGTCTTCGCGGTCGCCTTCGCCGCGCGAGCCCCTTGCAGGCGGGCCGGCTGCGAACTCGGGCCCCGCGCCGGTGCTGCGCAACTGGAACCCCGCGAGCAATGGCTTGCCCAGCAGAAAGTCCGCCAGCGCGCGCGTCTGCTTGAGCTGCATCATGAAACGGTTGGCGCCCGGCTGCTTGTCGTCCCAGCGGATCGACCAGTCGTTGTAGAGGGTGATCGTGCCGCGCGTATCCTCGTTGATGCGGCCGTCGCCGTCGTCGTCTTTGCCTTCCCAATACAGGTCCCACTCGCCGGGTTTGCCGGGCGGGGCTTCGATCAGCAAGCGCGGGTCGGCTTCGCTTGCGATGTACCGGCCACCCTTGCGCTTCACGCGCATCTGGTGGATGCCGCCGCCGTTGAGGTCGCTGGGGCCGTCCTCGTCGGCTTTGCCGTCGCGGTCGTCGTCGAAGGGCAACGCCACACCATCGTCGCGCACCATGCGCGCGTCGGGATCGACACAGGGGATCACCACCAGCTCGACGTGCTTGAGCTGGGCGCGCGCGGCTTCGTCCTCGATTACCGCGCGCAGCACGTGCAGACAGGCTTCAGCCGAAGTGCGCTCGCGGAAGTGAAGACTGCCGACCAGCAGCACACAAGGCAGGTTGCCTTTCACCTGGTAGTCGCGGGCGGTGGCGACGAACGCGCCGTTGTCGAGCCCGGGCAATTCCGCGACCTTCAGGTGGCCCGGGTACTCGCCAGCCAACTGGTTGAAGGCGCGGCGAACGTCATCCTGCGCGCAGAGCGGCGCCGCAAGCGCAAGCAGGCACAGCAATCGAACCATGGGAACCCCCGCACCCTTCTACGCTGCTCTGCCCCGATGCGTAAAGGACTAACCGCCAAAGCGCCAAATCGCCAAAACGGCCCAGGCTTTTGGCGACTTGGCGGTGACTCAGTCTTCAGGCCAGAACTGGACGCCGGCGTCTAGGGGCGGCGGGAACTCGGCGGTGAGTGCTTCCTTTAACTGTGGCGGATGCAGGTCGATGCCGGCGATCTGGTTCTGGGGCAGCCAGAACAACCCGGTTACTCCGCCCGCACCGTGATCCGGTGTGAACTTGCCCAGTGTTGATGGTGCCTGCGCGGCGAACGAGCCCGCGACCTCACACAGAAAGACAGCCGCGACCACGTGGTGATTCTCCGGCATGCCGGCTGTGCGGCGTTTGTGGCGCGCGGCGATGAACTCGCGCACGTACAGCATGCGTCGCGCGTGAACGCGCACGCCGGTTTCTTCAAAGACTTCGCGCTCGCACGCCGCGCCCAGCGTTTCGCCGTGGCGCACCATCCCGCCGGGCAGAAAGTAGTAGACGCGCCCCGGCTCTTCGCCGCGCAGCAGCATGATATGCCCGCGGTGCAGCACGATGCCCCGTGCCCCGACCAGCGGCCTCTGATTGGATTGCGGCACTTGCCTGCTCGTAGAATCGCTCGTCACGTGGGGTTGCGCCACACTACTGTCGCGCATGCCGTTTCGCACCTGCCGGGTGGACTTTCCCGCGGCGTATCCACGTTACACCTTCAAGTTGTCTGGCCGCGGAGTTTGCGGATGCTAAACAGATTCAGAAAGCGGGCTAACTCATGCACGTTGTAGTGACAGGCGGGACAGGACTGATCGGCACGGCGCTGGTGCCCATGCTGTTGGATGCGGGCCACCACGCGACCGTGGTTTCGCGCTCGCCCGAAAAGGCAAGCAAGCACTTCGGCGGCCGCGTGAAGGGGTGCACGATCGACACGCTGCCCGAAACTTTCGACGGCGCGATCAACCTTGCCGGCGCCACGCTGGACAAGCGCTGGACACCTGCATGGAAACGCGTGATCCGCGACAGTCGCGTGAACTACACCAAACGCATCCGCCAAGCCGCCGAGAACTGCGGGGCCAAGGTGCTGGTCAGCGGCTCGGCGATCAACTACTACGATGAAGCGGGCGACACCGAGATTACCGAAGCCACTCCGCCCGGCACCGACTACCTGGCCGGCGTCTGCGTTGACTGGGAAAAAGCCGCGCTCAGCAACTCGCTGCGTGTGACGCTGGTGCGCACCGGCATTGTAATCGGCAAGCGCGGCGGCGCGCTGGGCAAGATGCTGCTGCCGTTCAAGATGGGCATCGGCGGGCGGCTTGGCAACGGGCGCCAGTGGTGGCCATGGATCCTGCTGGAAGACGCGGCGCGCATGTTCCTGTGGGCGCTGGAGGACGACACGGTTTCCGGCCCGGTGAACGGCACGTCGCCCAGCCCGGTGACGAACCTGGAATTCACCAAGACGCTCGGTCGTGTGCTGGGGCGGCCGACGATCCTGCCGGTGCCGGCGTTCATGATCCGGATCCTGTTCGGCGAGATGGCGGACGTGATCCTCGCCAGCGTAAGAGGGCTGCCCAAGCGCACGCAGGAGCTGGGGTTCAAGTTCAAGTATCCCGAGCTGGAAGAAGCCCTGCGCGCGGAGCTGCTGGGCGACACGAAGACTATCTGACGCAAAGCACGCGAAGACCGCGAAGAAAAACAACTGCCCACAGAAACAGGACGGGCAGGACTTGCAGGACAACT
>CAZNBU010000335.1:0-4347 GCA_964571035.1 uncultured Planctomycetaceae bacterium
CTTCCTTCTTGTTGCGCTTGTCCATCACCCGGTTTTCGCTGAGATCATCCCAGCTTGCCCACCCGTCGGTGAGGAAGACGATGCAGTCGGCGCCGGTCAGCACGCAGTCAGGATCGACGGCCGGGTGCTCGGCATTGTCGTTGCGGTCGTTCAGGCGCAGGGCGTGCATAATCGAGCCGTGGATGTTGGTCATTGCGTCCGGCTGAAGGTCTTTGACTTCGCGGGACCACTTCTTGCAGTTGGCAGGGGTCGCGTGCACCCACCCGTTCGTCAGCAGTTCGTGCTGGGTTGAGTAGATGATGATGGCGAAGTAGCGGTCGCCTACGAAATCCGCGATGGCGCGCGAAAGCTCCTCGCGGGCAAGGTCGATCTTGCTGCTGATGTCCTTCCACGGCAGCTTGCGCAGCGGATTGTTGTCTTCGGGCCCTTCTTCACCGGCTTCGCCTTCCTTCTTCTCTTTCTTGCCGGTGGTGGGGCCACCGTCGCGTTCCCGCTTGCGCTTCTCGATTTCGTCCAGAGTGATCTTCAGCGGCAGCTTCATGCTGTCGGACACGTCAATCACGAACACGAAACGGCGACCCACGGGCTGTGTGTCGAACACGGGCGGGGTGGCGACCGTCTTGCTGCGGCGCTCGGGCGCCTTGTCCTTTTCCTTGACGTGGCCGACAGTGCGCATCTGCTGTACCCACCACTTCCAGAACCCGGTGCTGGACATGTCGGCGCGCTCGCCGGTGATCTTGTTCAGCAGCAGGCCGCCGAAGTACCGCACACGCTCATCAGCGCAGAGCTTCTTCTCTTCCCAGGTGATGATCGCTTCGACGGTGTGGATGCAGTACTCCTGCTCTTCCTTCTCAATGAGGTCGGTGAGGCAGGCGAACACGTTGATCGGGACGATCACCCATTTCTTGAACCACTCTTCGTTGGTTTCGCGCAGCACGCCCAGCACGTCGTCGCGGAAGCGCTTGGCGCCCGCTTGCCGCACAGCTTCGATGGCTGCGACCTTCTGGAAAGCGTTCTTGGGCTCGGCAATCGCCGCACGGACAGCCTTGTCCGCCGGCGCGCTGTCGGTCATCTTTGCCAGCGCCAGGAAGAAGTCGAACTGGTCGAGCGCCAGCAGCGGCGTCTTCTGACTGTCGAGCTTCAACGCAGCGTCACCGATCATGGTCACGCTCTCGTCGTCGGTGAACCTGGACAGCGCCTCAATTATGCGGTTGCGCACATTGCCGGGCAGGCCGGCACGCTTACGGGACCGATCCCGCTGGTCCTGGTCCAGCTCCTTCAGCAGGTACTCTGCGGCTTTGGGATCAGCCGTAGCGCCCATTTCTGTGACGGCGCGTTCCATCTGCACGCGCTGGCCGTCCTTCTTGGCGTCTTCGTACTCGCGTTTGAGTGAGCGGAAGTCTGCCTGCGCCTCAACATCAGGCTGCGGCGAAGCGACCAGCAGGGCCAGCGCCCCAATGAGCGCAATTGAAAGTGAAAGGGTAAGGGAGCGCAGTCGGGCTGCCTGTGTGCGCATGAATTCTCCTCCGGTTCGCAGTCGAAGCAATTTCGTAGTGTAGGCCACGTGGGCCACCTACGCCAACGCTACCGGCAGGTAACCGGAAAACGCCCGAAACGTGCTCTCGCGGTAGCGAATCGCAGGTATCGGGTCTTTCATCCGGCCCCACCCGGTTGCATCAAGTCCCGTGCCGTTTGGCGCGGGCCTAAGGGGGACAGAATACCGCATCATCTGGCAACGGGCGACGCCCGGTTTGGTTCAGATTTTC
Organism: uncultured Planctomycetaceae bacterium; assembly: GCA_964571035.1. Taxonomy (GTDB): domain Bacteria; phylum Planctomycetota; class UBA8742; order UBA2392; family UBA2392; genus JADJRK01. The sequence goes on from CAZNBU010000335.1 coordinate 1,767, forward strand.
CGCCGGCCCCGCTTTTCGTTCCGCTTGCCCAGCCGCCCCGCGTTTCCATAATGAGGCCCGAATGAGCGACCAACCTGCCCTGTCCGGCGAAGACTACCGCGTACTCAAGGAGTTGGGCGAAGCCCACGCAGCCATCCGCAATGAGCTGTCAAAGCGCATTGTTGGACAGGATGAGGTCGTCGACCAGGTTCTGAACGCCTTCTTCGGTGGTGGCCACGTGCTGCTGCTGGGTGTGCCCGGGTTGGCCAAGACCCTGCGGATCCGCACCCTGGCGCAGATTCTGGGCATGAAGTTCAACCGCATCCAGTTCACGCCCGACCTGATGCCCAGCGACATCACCGGCAGCGACGTGCTGGTGGGCGACGACGAGGAGCGCACCTTCCAGTTTCTCGGCGGGCCGATCTTTGCCAACTTCGTGCTGGCGGACGAAATCAACCGCACCCCGCCCAAGACACAGGCCGCGCTGCTTGAAGCCATGGAAGAGTTTGCCGTCACCGTAGCCGGGAAACGCTACGGCCTGCCGCGGCCCTACTTCGTCATGGCCACGCAGAATCCGATTGAGCAGGAGGGCACGTACCTGCTGCCGGCGGCTGCGCTGGACCGCTTCATGTTCACGGTGATGGTGGACTACCCAACGCAGCGCGACGAAATGGACATGCTCTTGCAGACCACAAGCCGCCCCGAGGAGTCAGTCAATACGCTGCTCGACGGCAAGCGGGTGGTGCGCATGCTGCAAGTAGTGCGGCGCATCAACATGCGCGACGAAACGGTGAAGTACGCCATCGACATCGTTCGCGCCACGCGGCCGGAGACGACGTTCAGCCCGATCATCCGTGACATGGTCGACTGCGGCGGCAGCCCGCGCGCCACACAGGCGCTGATCCTGGGCGCCCGCGCTCGCGCCGCGCTGGATGGCCGCGACGAGGCGTTTCCGGAAGACATCCGCGCGATCGCGCTGCCGGCTTTGCACCACCGTGTGCTGACCAACTTCCATGCCGAAGCCGACAACGTCACAAGCCGCGACCTCGTGCGCCAGTTGATCAAAGAGGTCCCGCGCCCAACGTGGGACGAGCAGTACGAAGAAGTGCGCCAGCGCAAGAGCATCTGGACCGGCGTCCGGACGTGGCTGTTCGGCGCGAAGAAGGCTGCGACTGCGTAGTCACCACCCGGGCAGCCTCTTGCGTTGCCGTAGGTTCTCTGTCGGCAAACGGCCCAAAATTCCGGAAAGAAGCCACCACGTAACCTGCGCCGCACCTGGGAGTTACACGATGCGGCGCAAGTCTTGGCGCAAGTTTGGCGCAAGTTTCGGTCACCAACTGGCGCAAGTTTCACGCATTGGCCACGCGATACGTCAGCTTGTTGGTCGCGCCTTCAGCGACCACCAGTCCGGCATCGACCAGAAGCTTCAGGTCGCGCTGCAGTGTTCTCCGCGGCGTGCCTTCGCATAGCGAGGCATAGGCCTGGATTGTGAGGCTGCCGTGCTCCAGCAGATGTTCGATTGCCTTGCCCTGCCTCGAAGAGAGACCATGCTTCAGAACCAAGGTGTCGCGACGGATCACGATGGTTCCGCGCTGCTTGGTCTCCTCAAGTTGCGTTTCCAGGCCGTGGACGAAGTACTCCAGCCACTGCGTCATGTCCATGTTGTTGCGGCGGACGCTCTGGATGGCTGCGTAGAATGCGGGGCGGTTACGGTCGTAGAATTCGCTGATCGTGAACAGACGCTTGAAGTCGTACCCCGTGCGGTACAGCAGCAACGTGGACAACAGCCGCGACGCTCGGCCGTTGCCATCCAGAAACGGGTGGATGTGCACGAACTGGAATTGCGCGATGCCGCTGCGCAGTACCGGGTGAATCTGGCTTTCCGCATTCATCCACTCGACCAGCAGGCGCATCTGGATCGGCACCTCGTAAGCCGGCGGCGGCGTGTACGTCACCTCACCCGTCGCTGAGTTGACGACGTAGTTCTGCACTTTGCGGTACTCGCCGGGCGCGACAGCACCGCCACGCACGCCTTCAACAAGCCGTTTGTGGATTTCTCGAATCGCCGCCTCGGTTACGGCGCCGCCGCCCGCTACGTAGTCCGATAGGAACTCGAACGCCTTGCGGTAGTTGAGCAGCTCAGTGACGTCTTCGGGGTCGGTACCCTCGACCGTCTCACCGGCTAGCAGTCTTTCCGACTGCGCGAGCGTCAACTTCGTGCCTTCGATGTGCGTGGTGTGGTGCGCCTCAAGCACGAACGCCCGGTGGCGCATGTCGCGCACCCAGTCTTCGGACAGCTTGGCGGCTTCCAGAAATCCGCGCGCCCGCTCAATGACGGTCAACGCCGCGGCGATGCGGTTGGTGATCGTGAACAGCGGTGTGAATCCTTCGGTCATTGTCCGCGTCGTGCCCATGCACTCTAACGCGTGGCGGATTCGCGCGCACTAGCGGCCGAACTTCAGGCGCTCGGCGAGGATTTCTGGCAGGCCGGCGTCGAGAATCTTTCTGCCGGCGGCTTCGATGTCGTACTCAATGCGGATGATCTTCACGACTTCTTTTTCGCTGTCGTAGATCGCGAAGCAGCTCTTCGCCATCTACGTCA
>CAZNBU010000336.1:0-4346 GCA_964571035.1 uncultured Planctomycetaceae bacterium
TCCACAAGGGCAACATCATGAAGTACACGGAAGGCGCCTTCCGTGACTGGTGCTACGAGCTTGCAACCAGCGAATTCCGCGACCAGGTCGTCACGGAAGACGAGCTGTGGGGCAAGCACGACGGCAAGATGCCCGCCGGCAAGATTCTTGTTAAAGACCGCATCGCCGACAGCGCGTTCCAGCAACTGCTGCTGCGCCCCGCCGAGTACAAGATGCTGGTGACCATGAACCTGAACGGCGACTACCTCAGCGACGCCGCAGCCGCGCAGGTGGGCGGGCTGGGCATCGCGCCGGGCGCGAACATCGGCGACAACGGCGCGGTGTTCGAAGCCACGCACGGCACGGCGCCGAAGTACGCCGACAAGGACGTGATCAACCCGGGCGCGGTAATCCTGTCGGGTGCCATGATGTTCGAGTGGATGGGGTGGTTGGAAGCGCGCGACCTGGTCTACAAGGGTCTGCAAGGCGCGATCGACGCCAAGACGGTGACCTACGACTTCGAGCGCCAGATCCCGGGCGCCACGAAGGTAGGCACAGCCGCCTTCGGCGACGCCATCATCAAGCACATGGACTAGCCGTAGCGTTCAACAGGACGGGCAGGACCGACAGGACATTGTCCTTGAAGTCCTGCCCGTCCTGTTTACCGCAACCTTCTTTCGCGGATTGGGTTGAATGCACCGCTTGCCCTCGGTTCTGCAATGTTGCGGATTCGCCATTCCTTGTGTGTGCCATGACTTGGGCTAAACTCCAATTTTGGTCCCCTTTACGCCCGCAGGCCCGCTGACTGGCATGCCCCGAATCGTTTTCAGGAACAACGAGCATCCGCCGGTTGATCTGAACGAGCCGTTAACCATTGGGCGTTCCGAGAAGCATGCCAACGTGGTGGTCAAGGACACGCGGCTCTCCCGCGCCCACTGCCGCTTTGAGCGCCGCGAAGACGCCTGGACCGTGGTCGACCTCGAATCCCAGAACGGCACCTTCGTCAACGGCAAGCGCGTAAAGGAATCACGCCTGAAGGTCGGCGACGTCGTCACCATCGGCGCGGTCGACATGGCCTTCGACGGCCAGGGCGGCCCAAGCAGCGGCATCATGGAAGGCGCGACCGACCCCGCCGAATTCGACGATCCGCAGGCGACCGCCACGCTGGTCGCGCCGGCTGCGCTGATGCTGATCCAGGGCAGCCTGACCGACAAGATTCATCCGATCACCCACGACCCGTTCACCATCGGGCGCAAACCGGACAACCACCTGTGCCTGGTGAATGACGGCAAATCCAGCGGGTACCACGCTCGCATCCGCCGCGAAGGCGACGACTATGTCCTCGAAGACTTGGGCAGCACCAACGGCTCGCTGGTCAACGGCACGAAGATCGAGCAGCCCGTCATCCTAAAGACCGGCATGAAGCTGGTCCTCGGCAGCCAGGTGTTCCGCTTTCAACTGCACGGCAGGCCGAACGAAAGCAGCGGCCACACCGTGCCGATGTCGGCCTCCGAGTTGCAGCAGCGGCGCGAGCAGATGGAGCAACCCGCAGCGCCCATGGAGTCGGAGCTGGACGCCGCCGAAGCTGAAGACCGCGCGGCGCTGACCCAGAAGATCAAGTTCAGCGGCGGCAGCGGCATCGTGTTCGCGGTGCTTGAGGTGCTGGTGGTCTTGCTGGTCGCGGGCGCCGCGCTGTTCGCCGCCTGGACCATGACCACCGGCGACACCGGCAGCACGGGCGACGAAGGCGGCAACTATCCGCCGGCGCGCGATGGCGGCCTGCTTGCAGCCAACGCCAGCTTTGACGACCGCGACGAGGGCGGGTTCCCGCGCGGGTGGCGCTATCTGGTCAGCGGCACGGACAATTTCACGCTGGCCGAAGGGGCAAAGGGCGGCCAGTACGGGTTGCAGATCGGGCGCTTCACGCCGGGCAACCGCGTCAGCCTTGCGATCAGCGATTCGGTTGAGCTCAAGGCGGGCGGCCTCGCGGTCAGCGCGTTTGCGCTGAACCCCGAGTTTGACAACGACCGGCTTGGCACCGCGCTGGTGCAGGTGTGGTGGCTTGCGCATCCGCGCGACCGTGAGCCGATGCTGGTCTCGCCCATCGCCGCAGCCACAGGGTTAAAGGAATGGACCGAGCTTACCGGCGCGGCCAAGGCACCCGCGGGCGCGAGGGCGTTCAGCATCGCGGTCGGCATCAGCGGCAACCCGGGCAGCGTCATGTTTGACGAGCTGCTGGTGACGGCCGACGACAGCGCACCCGCGTGGTTTGGCGCGCACCGCATGGATTCACCTTCCGGCGTAAGCTGGCACATCTCGCCCACCGGCACGATTGAGCTGGCCGACGCGTCGGGGCCGCTGATCAAGGGCGGACGCATCCTGCTGTACGCCGCCGAGGGGCACGACGACCCGCTGGACCCGCTGCACACACTGCTGGCGGACCCGAAGTTCGAGAAGTCCGGCACCAGCCTGTTCGCCGAACTGCGCTACTTTGACCCGCTGGCGGGCGCGGCGCTGATTCTCAACCTTGAGTTCGGCGGCAAAAGCGAAAGCGCCACGCTGATCGCAAAGCTCGACATGGGCGCGGTGACCGACGCCACGCCGGCTTCGCGCTACGTCTCGTTCAGCGGGCTGGCAACGCCGCGCTGGATGCCGTCGCAGATCGTGCGGTTCGCGCCGGGCAACGACGTGCCGCGTGAGTTCGCCGATGAAATCGGTGCCGGGCAGGATCGCGCCGAGTTCGGCAGGCTGCTCGCCGCCGATACCGGCACCGGTAACATCATTGAAACCATTGCCGCGCCGGCGCGCGCCACGGTCGTGGCTGCCGGCGGCGGGCGCGAGTTGCTGTTGCAGGCGCCGCAGCTGCTTTCGCTGCGCTTTACCCCCACCAGGGGCCAGCAGGAAATCCAGCGCCCGCTGGAGCTGGTCGGCGCCGTGCAGCCGGGCGAAGACCAGCTTGACCGCGTGCGCCGCGCGCTCTCGATCATGCTCGACTACCCGTACAACCAGGCCGCCACCACAGCCGCCGCTAACGCCGTGGACGCTGCCAGCAAGCACTATCGCCTGCGGTTGATTGAGTTGCGTGACGGCATCAACGTGCCGCAACTGACGCGCAACGAGCAGCTTTATCGCTCCGCCATGGAAGAAGCGATCTCGACCGCTGACCGGCTGCGCACCGCCTCCGGCGTGTGGGACGGCATCAAGGACCGCGTGAACGAAGCGCTCGACCATGCCGGCATGAATCAGCGCACTCGCGAATCGGCCCGCAAGGCGAACAGCGCGCTGACGGCCCTGATCCAGGTCGCCGCCGAGTTTGACAGCCTCGCCGAGCGCGCACGCAAGTCGCTGTTTCTGCTTGAGGTGGACATCGAGCAGCGCGACAGCGAGCCGTACATGGCCAGCGCACGCGACTTCCTCGACAGCGGCCAGTACGTGCAGGGCATGCTGAAGCTCAGCACGGTGGTGCAGCGCTACCCGCGCTGCCTGCGGGGCATTGAAGCCAAGGAGCGGTTAGCCGACGTGGCGGCGATCCTGCTGAACGAGATGGACGACTTCAACAAGCAGGGCCTGCAGAACATCGCGCACGACCGCGCGTTGCAGGCGCGCGAGCTGATCCGCACCGTGCAGCAGAACCTGCTCGGGCGTCTGCTGAACGACAAGCAGCGCGAGTGGCTGCGCGACGTGCCGCATTCGGCGGAAGCACCGCCCAGCTCGTGGCTGCAACGCGAGAGTGAACTTACGCGCCGCCTGCTGGCGCTGCATGACCAGCTGCCTAAGGACCTTCAGGACTAAACGACCAATGGGCCACGGCCTGGACATCTACAGCAACCTCTCCATGCCCGCGAGCCTTTCGCGCGCGGGCGGGGGGTGGCGTTTGCGCGCCGCGGTAGCGCTGCCGGGGTTCAACGTGGACCCCGAACAGCGGCCGACCGCCAGCGCCGGCGCGCCGCTGGGCACCACGTGGTCGGCGCTTTCCAGCCTTGGCGTGAAGGCTTCGCGCCCCGCGACGCTGGTACCGGGCCGCGACGTCTATTACCGCTTCGCCACGCTGGCCAGCACCACGCCCAAGCACATCGAAATGAGCGTGCGCCTTGAAGCCGACGAGATCGCGGGCGAAGAAGGCCACATCCTCGCCGACTACGTCTCGGGCGCCGACTATGAGTACGCGCCCGCCATCCACGTGGCGCTGGCGCGCGAAGAGGTGATCGACCACTACGCCAACAGCCTTGACGCCGCGGGCGTGGAAGTCGGCCCGCTGGTGCCGGGTTGCGTGGCGCTGTACCAGGCGTACCGCATCTCCGGCGACACCGAGTCAGACTACGTCACACTGCACGCCAACATCGGCGACGACGCGACCGACGTGATCC
>CAZNBU010000337.1:0-4346 GCA_964571035.1 uncultured Planctomycetaceae bacterium
CCAGCGGAAGGTCAGTCGCTTGAACCTGCTCGCCGCTGGAAAGGATGTACGCCCGCTCAATCAGGTTGCGCAACTCGCGCACGTTGCCCGGAAACGCGTACGCGGTCAGGCGGTGCAGCGCAGCCTCCGACATGCCACGCGGGGGCAGCTTGAGGTCGCGCGCGACGGCTGCCATGAAGTGCCGCACAAGCAGCGGCAGATCCTCCGGCCGGTCCCGCAGCGCGGGCATGGTGACCGGCACGACGTTGATGCGGTAGAACAGGTCTTCGCGGAATGCGCCCTCTTTCACGCGTTCCTCAAGGTCGCGGTGCGTGGCGAACAGGACGCGCACGTCCACCTTGCGCGGGCGCGTACTGCCCACGCGCGTCACCTGCTTGTCCATCAGCACGCGCAGCAGCTTGGCTTGAAGCGCGAGCGACATCTCGCCGGCTTCATCCAGGAACAGCGTGCCGCCGTCGGCCGCCTCGAACAGCCCCTGGCGGGCCTTGTCGGCGCCGGTGAACGCGCCTTTTTCGTGGCCGAACAGTTCGTTTTCCAGCAGGTTCTCGGACAGCGCCGCGCAGTTCACCGCAACGAACGGGTTGTCCTTACGCGGGCTGAGTTTATGGATCGCGCGCGCCGCAAGCTCTTTGCCGGTGCCGGTTTCGCCGCGAATCAGCACCGTGACATCCGTGGGCGCGACCTTGGCGATGTGGTCGCGCACCTTCTTGATCGCCGCGGAGTCTCCGACCAGATCAGTTGCCGGGCCAAGGCGCTTGACTTCTTCTTTCAGCCGCTGGTTCTCGCGCATTAGCGCGCCGTGGGTGGCTGCGCGGGTCACCGCCGCGCGAATCACTCCGGGCTGGAACGGCTTGGTGATGAAGTCGAATGCGCCTTGTCGCATGGCTTCGACAGCAAGGTCCACAGTGGCGAACGCAGTCACGAGAATCACCGGCAAGCTGGCGTCATGCTCGGTCAGGGCCTCCAGCAACTCCATGCCGGTGCCGTCACGCATCTTCTGGTCGGTAAGCACCAGGTCGAACCCACCGCTGCGCGCTTCCGCCAGGGCAGTCTTGACGCCCTCCGCCTGGACGACCTCGTGGCCGGCTTCATCAAGCATGCCCGCGAGAATCCGCCGCATCGACGGCTCGTCGTCAACGACCAGGATGCGCGCCATTTTCGTCCTCGCGTGGCTGGTTGGGAATTGCGGCTTCAAAACGTACGTGCCCCGGCTCGTTGCGCGCGAGCACGAGCATCCCGCCGTGGCCGCGCACGATGTTGCGTGCAATAGCAAGTCCCAGGCCCGTTCCGCCTTTCTTGGTGGTGTAGAACGGCTCGAAGATCTTGCTGGCCATCGCCTCCTTGCTGATCGGCTCGCCGCTGTTTTCCACCCAGAGCACCGTGGTGTCGCCGCTGCCCGACCGCGCGCCAAGTTGCACGGTGCCGCCCGCGGGTGTCGCGTCGACCGCGTTCATCACCAGGTTCAGCAGCACCTGGTGAATCTGGAACGCATCGACGTTAGCACGCAGTCCCGGCGCGCACCGCATCTCGATCTTGACCCCGGCTTCCGATGCGCGCGCCGAAGCCAGGCTGCGCACGTAGTCAAAGCTGTCCTCCATCAGCGTGTACTTGCGCTCGGGCGGCTTGGGCCGCGCGTAGGAGAGGAAGTCGCCGGTCAGGCGTTCAAGCCGGCCGGCTTCGCGCTGCACAATGTCGAGGAAGTCGCTGCGCGACATGCCCTCGCCCTCTTTCACCATGGCCGCGCTGCTGGCGATCATGGCGACGGGGTTGCGGATCTCGTGCGCGATCGCGCTGGAAAGACGCCCGACCGCCGCGAGGTTCTCCTCGGCGACAAGCCGGTCGCGCGCGTGCTCAAGCTCGACCAGCGACTGGCGCAAGCGCTGCTCGGAACGTTTCAAGTGGCTTGCCAGCAGGCGTACCATGACGGCGACGATCACAAACAGCATGCTGACGGTTGAGCCGTGGAAGTATTCCTCGAACAGCTCGACCGGCGTCGAGTGAAACGTCAGCTGGATTTCGGTGAAGGTAAGCGCCACGGCCGCCGACAGCACCGCCAGGGTCTCCAGCAACGAAACGCGGAACGCCGCGGCGATCAGCGGGATCACCATCAGCACAACGAAGTGCGTCTCGGGCTCGAGGTTGATCATCGCCGCAAACCACGCGAACGCGACATTCACCCAGATGCTGGCATGCACGACGGTGCGCATGAAACGGTCTGAGGGGCGCTTGCGGCGCAGCATGAAGGCAAACAACTCGGCAAGCTGCTCGACGATGCGGGCATAGACCACAAGGACAACGATGCCCTTCAGTGGCGTGGAGTCGCCCGTCAGCACAATCGGCAGCACAATTACCGCCAGCAACGCGGCAATGTTGAGCACAAGCAGGGCGATCTCCTGCTGCCGGAACGCCGCCCAATCCATAGCCGGCGGCACATACGGCTTGAAAAGCGCATCCGCAAGTTTGCGAGTAGCCGACCGCATGCGATGATCGTGCCCCACGCGGATGGCCGGCACAAGCTCTGAGCCCTGGCGATGACTCAGACCGGCCGTACCCTGCCACATTTCGCCTGACTGGCTTGCCGGCCCGCCGAACGTAGCGGTTTCAGTATAAATCGGAATCCCTATACTCGGGCCCGGCAACAAACCAACCGCAGGTTTCGGGTGAGTTCCGAGAACGACCAGAACCCAGAATCCACCGTTCCCGCCAGCACGGCGCGCCGGGAATTCCTCTGGGCAATGGGCGGGCTGGGCGCGGCTACGGCGGCTGCCTTTGCCGGTTGGGGCTCGCTTGAGCTGATGGTGCCGCCGGGCACCGCCGACGAGTGGCACAAGTCGGTGTGCCGCTTCTGCGGCACCGGGTGCACGATCCGCGTGGGCATGCGCGACGGCGAAATCGTTGACATCCGCGGCCACGAATCCGGCCACAACAAGGGCGTCATCTGCGTAAAGGGCTCGATGCTGCGCTCGCTGCCGAAGATCGAGGGGCGGCTGACGCAACCGATGATCCGCAACAACGGCAAGCTCGTGCAGGCCACGTGGGACGAAGCGCTTGACCTTGTCGCAAGCCGCTTCAAGGAAATCCGCGACCAGAGCGGCCCCGACGCGCTCGCCTTCTACGGCAGCGGCCAGCTTTTCACGGAAGAGAGCTACACCGCCAACAAGCTTTTCAAGGCGGGCATACGCACCAACAACGTGGACGGCAACCCGCGTCTGTGCATGGCGTCAGCGGCTGCGGGGTATGTAAGCGTGTTCGGCAAAGATGAGCCGCCGGGCAGCTACGCCGACATCGACCACGCCGACGTCTTCTTCATCTTCGGCGCCAACCCGTACGAGTGCCACCCGCCGTTGTGGGAGCACGTGCAGCGCCGGCGCGCTCTCGAGCCCCGCGCGTTCGTCATCTGCGTTGACCCGCGCCGCAGCGAGACCGCCAAGCGCAGCGACCTGCACCTGCCCGTGAATCCCGGCGCCGACCTGCTGCTGCTGAACGCCATGGCGCAGGTGATCGTGCAGGATGAGCTGATCGACCGCGAGTTTGTCAGCAAGCACGTCCGCTTCACCGACGGCAGCAACACCGTTGACCTGGCCGCGTACAAAACGTTCCTGGCTGACTACACGCCCGAAAAGGTCGAAGGGCGCCTCGGCATCGGCGCCGACGTGATCCGCCACGTCGCTCACCGCTTCGCCAAAGCGCGCGCGTCGATGTCGCTGTGGACGATGGGCGTCAACCAGCGCACCCAGGGCACGCGCCTGAACATCATGCTGAACGCGCTGCACCTGATGACCGGCCAGATCTGCCGCCCCGGCGCAACGCCGTTCAGCGTAACCGGCCAGCCCAACGCCTGCGGCGGGGTGCGCGACACCGGCTCGCTGGCGCACGCGCTCCCCAACGGCCGCGCCGTCGCAAACGCCGAGCACCGCCGTGAATGCGAGAAGCTGTGGGGCGTGCCGGAAGGGACGATCTCGCCCAAGCCGGGGTATCACGCCATGGAGCTTTTCCGCGCCATGGAAGCCGGGCGCGTAAGGGGCACGCTGATCATGTGCACCAACCCCGGCCAGTCGCTGCCGGACCAGGACCGCTACACCGCAGGCATGGACAAGTGCTTCACCGTGGTCAGCGAAATCGTCGGCGACAGCGAGACAGCCAAGACCGCCAGCGTGCTGCTGCCCGCTGCGCTTTGGATCGAAAAGGAAGGCGTGTTCGGCCAGGGCGAGCGGCGCTATCAACTGGTGCAGAAGCTGCTCGACCCGCCGGGCGAAGCGCGCAGCGACCTGTGGATGCTGGTCGAGCTTGCGCAGCGCATGGGATACGGCGACCTGATCAAAGCCCGCACGCCGCAGGAGGTCTGG
>CAZNBU010000338.1:0-4344 GCA_964571035.1 uncultured Planctomycetaceae bacterium
CACCGGGACACAACTCGTCGAGGACTTTCTGCTCGTCATTGCCGCTGGCATCCGCCCTATACCCGCGCGAAACGATGCACGGTTTGCGGCCGAGTCCCTGAAGTACACCAACCACCCATGCCACCGCCGGCGTCTTGCCGGTCCCGCCGGTTGTCAGGTTGCCGACACAGATGACGGGCACGTCAACGGCGTGTCGGCGCAACAACCCAATGCGGTACAACGCCAGACGCATCACCGCACCCGCCGCGAAAAACCACGACGCCACGCGCAAACCCAAACGCGTGATCGACGCGCCGACGCCGCGACGCTCGCCGGAGATCAGGCTGATGTAGTCGCGTTGGTGCACGGGAAGGGTTTAGCCCATGAAACGGAAAGTGGGAAGTTCAACTACTCCCACAGCTTGCGGTAGATCTCTTCGATCAGTTTGCGTTCGCGCGTGGTCACCTTGGTGCGCGGAACCGCCTTCTCGCCGGGGTGGTTAATATCGCGCGCGTTCGGCACCGCGTCGTCGCGCGTTTCGCCCTTGGGGTTGTAGACCCAGCGCGACTGGTTTTTCTTGTACGTCTCGCCTTTGTCGTCCACGCGCGGCTTCACGCGGCCGGTGTCGCTTTCGATCTCGGGCGGCTCTTCCGGCGGCTCGGGTGGAGCCGGCGGCTGGCCGGGGTTGTCGCCAGCCGCGCCCTGGTTCGGTGGTGTGTTTTCCGGCGCGGGTGCGGGTTCGATGTCGGGTGGCGGCGCGCCCGCGCCGCCTTCTTCATCCTTCGGGCGCGGCTGGTTCTGGCCCTCGCCCTCGTTGCCCGAGTTTCCGTCGCCGGCTCCGTTTCCCCCACCGTCGCCTTGTCCGCCACCATCCTGCGGCGGCACGACCTCGATGCGGTAGTCGCGGGTGGTTGCCGAGCCCTTGTGGTCGAGCAGCTTCAGCGTGAACGAAAACGGCCCAAGTTCCGTCGGCACGCCGCTCAATCGCCCGCTGGAAAAATCGATCGCCAACCCGGGCGGCAGCATGCCCTTCTGCACTTGCCAACCATATGGGCGCGTACCGCCGATGGGTTCAAACTGTTGCTCGTACGGCTGTCGGATTACTGCGTCAGGAAGCTCTCCTGCCGGCGGTGCAGCAATCTCCAGCGGGCCGCCTTCTTTTGTGTGGTCGCCGGCGGATGCCGAAACCTCCGGCAGCGTCTCTTCGGCTGGTGTGCCGGGCGCCCAGAACAGCAACGGAAACAGCGCCAGCACTCCGGCGACGAACAGCGGTCCCCAATGTCGCCGCTGCACAGCCATTTTTTCTTTGTCACGGTCCAGCGCCGCCGCCACGCGATTTTCCAGCGCATCACGAAAGCGGCCGCTGCTTTCCAGATACGCGGGCAGCGCGTCCTGCAACCCCAGCGCACGGTCGAGCGACAGCGCCCAGTCAGGCGTGCCGGGCACGCCCGCGCGAGCATAAACGGCACGAGTGAAAAGCAGCGCCGAGACGATCCACACCACGCCGATCGCAACCATCAGCACCAGCCACTGCAACCCAACGTCCGCCAGCACGCCCAATGCCATTCCGGTGCATGCGACCAGCAATGCGGGCAGAATCGCCCATCGCCCGCCCGCGTTGATGGTTACGGAGTTCAGCCAACGGCGGCGCGTGCGCTCAAGCGCTTCGTCGATGCGGGATTTGTTGGGCGTGTACATCATCAGGTTAACGCCGCCAACTCCTTGCGGGTTCCAGTCTTGCGCAGAGCGGGCAAGTTCGCAAGCGCCGTTTTACGAACTGATTACCGAAACGTGTGAAACGACGGATGCTTCTGCTCGTATCATTAACAGCATCCCCACGGTCCCCTTGTGGAGGCCCGCCATGAAACGCGTTCTTGCCTTGAGTCTGTTGCTGGTTGCAGGGTGCGTAGCACGCACGCCGCAGCCCGGCGTTGAAACTGCCCAGGCGAATTCGGCGCCGGTTGCCGTCACCGGGTTGACGGAACTGCTGCCGGAAGGGCATCACGCCGGCGCGATGGTTGAAGTCAACGGCGCTCAGATCGTCGCCATCGTCGCCGACAGCGCGCCGAAAGAGACGCCGTACATTGTCCTCGACGAAGCCATGAAGGCTGGCGTCTGCACGATCCGGGAAACCGGGTCCGTTGACGAAAACGGGCAGCAGGTGAATGGCGACGTCAACACGCTGCTCGTCACCAACACGGGCGACAAGCCGGTATTCCTGATGGCTGGCGACCTGGTGCTCGGCGGCAAGCAGGACCGCGTGCTGGCGGAAAGCGTGGTCGTTGACCCGGGCACAAGGGACATGGGCATCCCGGTATTCTGCGTCGAGCACGGACGCTGGGCGGTGCAGGGCAAGGACGGTGAAGCCGCCACCAAAGGCCACTTCATGAACGCTGCCAAGACCGGGCAGGTGGACATGACGGTGAAGCAGGTTGCCATCGCCAGCGGAAACCAGTCGCGCGTGTGGGAGCGCGTCGCCACCACCAACACCGCGTTGGGCGTTGGCGCGTCCACCGGCACGTTCCGCGCGGCCTACGATGACGAGAAGACACGCGCTGAGTTGGACAACGCGTACACGCGCGCCGCGAAGCTGGTGACGGGCAGCGTGGTCGGGTTTGCAGTCGTCTACAAGGGTGACGTCGCAGCCATGGACGTTTTCGACAGCAGCGATCTTGCGGCAAAGGTCTCCGAAAAGCTGCTGCGAAGCTACATCATCACCGCAATCGGCGGCGGGTACGAACTGCCGCTTGAAGCGAAGCTGGCGCGGCAGTCGGTGACGCTGTCGGCCGAGGATGTCCCAATTGCCGACGCCGCGCATTCGCTGTCGCAGCAACTTGGAATGAGAGTTGTTGTAGAAGAAGGCCTCACCGGAAACGTCACGCTCGACTTCAACAGAATCGACGGGGCGGCTGCCATCACGACGCTGGCTGAACGGGCGGACGCCTGGGTGACCGTGCAGGGCGAGACCATGACGCTTTCAGCGCGCGGCAACGAAGGGCCGACACTGCAATTCGCGCAACTGCAAGGCGTCCAAACTCGTGCATTCACACAAACGATGACAGGTGGGCAGGTCGACGCTGAGCCATCGCCACCAACTGAGTGCTCCCCCAACGACCGCACGTTCAACGCCCGGGCGTTCGAGAAGGAGTCCGTGAAGTACTCCTGCGAAGACAAGAAGACCGGGCGCAAGGTGCAGACCAGCTACATGCGGCGCTAGTTGCCTATGCGAGAAACGGGGACAGGCCTTGGCCAGTTTCGGCCGGGGACTGTCCCCGGGTTCATTCGAAGGTGATCTTCACGTCCACGCGGCCCGCCTTCAGGCCAATTTCCCGCTTCGTGCCTTCCAGCTCATCAAGACGTTTCTGCACGCCCTCCAGCCGGGTTTCCAACTTCAGCAGCGTATCGATGTCGTCCGCTCGCTTGATCAACTCCAGCATGCGCTCGCGCACGGCTGTGGTGGATTCGATGCGCGCCTCCAGCGACCAAAACTCACCTGTGCGGTCCCACGCGCTGAAGTCGAACTCGTCGATCTCCCACCCCGTGGTGTTCTCGATCTCCTTCAGCAGCTTTTCCAACTGCGCTGAAGGCAACTTGAACGTCACGCTTTCGGTGCTGAACGCCATCACGATGGCTTCAAAGTCCGCCGCTCGCCGGCGCAGCGCCGCAGCCGCCAGCATCTCTTCGCCGGCGTCCACCCGTATCCACCCGTGGCGCTGGATGCGCATGTCAGAGGGCTCAGGCGTGGCTTCGCGCAGCGGGACGTTGTCCTGGCGCTCCGCTGCGTCCTGCTGGATTGCAGCCCGCGTGGCGTGCTCGGGGGGCTCCGGCCGCGCCCCGATGGACCCGCACCCCGACAATATGGCCAACAGGAAAACCGAAACGCCGATTGCGCTGCGCATGGAACCTCTCCTTTGGGATCGCCCTCTCAGCTAAAGTCCGCACCGGTCCCGCATGGGTTCAGAAACTTCCGAGCAAGTTGCGCGGGCACAACCGCGAAGGCCGGCGCTGCTGGTCGGGGGCGCCGCCATCGTCGGCGCCGCGGCCAGCCAGTTCGTGAGCGCCTCGCACGGCGCGATCCTTGGCGGGTTGATCGCCGCCGCGCTGCTGGTGATGGTCGCGGTCGCCCTGCGCAAGCGCGACAGCGTCGCACCCTGGATGCTGGCCGGCGCTGTGGCCTGCGTGCTGTTTGCCTGGGGAGTGTGGCACGCGCTGCCGCTGCCGGATTCGTTGCAGGCGCGCTTCCCTGACGGCGCTGAGCTTGTGCGCGTGGAAGGCGTGGTCGTCGAGGGTGGCGACTACGTGCGCCGCGATCCCGCAGCGTTCGAGTACCCGGAGGCGCCGGAGCCGCAGGCCGGGTTCCCCATC
>CAZNBU010000339.1:0-4320 GCA_964571035.1 uncultured Planctomycetaceae bacterium
GCGGTCGCGGCCGAGGACTTCGACGCGCTGGTAAAGCAGTACACCTACGACTCGCACCCCGGCATCTACACCATGTCCCGCGACGAGGGCGCCGAGGGCATGACTCATCGCGAAGACATGGTTGCCGCGTTCTGGAAAGTCTCGTGGCGCCTGCACCCGGGCGAAATCGGCGTCACGCTCTACGACCGCTATGACAGCCCTTTCGGGTACCACATCATCAAACGGATCGAGTGATCAGGCGTGGATGGTGTGCATGCCGGGCTGAACTTCGTGCAGGTCGCTGCGATCCCCCACTCGCGTCCGCAACTTGAACGGCACATCACACATGACTTCCAGTGTGCGGCGCGCGCCGGTCTTGTCGGCTGGCGCGACTTCGATGTTGATGGTGCCGTAGGCGAATGAGAGGTTCTCGATGGTGTGCCGCTCCTCGAGTTGCAGCACCATGTCCAGCTCGCCGCGGTGGCCCTGTGGGCGCAGGCCGAGCAGGTACCCCAGCGTGTTCTGGAGGCATAGCGCCAGAGCAAGCGGCGAGTCTGACCCGCTGCTGCCGTCAGCCAGCGGCGCCGGCGAGTCGCGGTCTGGGTCGTAAGCGAGGTACATCTCTCCGGAGTCGCCCAGTACCTTCCCGACGCGCCGCAGGTGCGCCTCAGTGGCTTTGTGCGCCTGCGCGAACTGGTGCGCCATAAACAGCGACTCGCAGACCAGCAGGTTGAAGTCGGGGCGGGCAACGCCGACCGGCATCCCGTCGCGGCGCCGGTAATCGCCCTCGGAAGCTGCGACCGTGCACCACGGGTGCGCGCGCTCGAATTGTGTGGGATCGGCGATCCGCTTCAACATACGCTCGGTGTTCGTGCGCGGCGCGACCCCGCTGCAGATCGCCCACATGCTGGCCAGCGTCTTCATCGGCAGGTGCGAACCGTGCTCGTCGAGGTCGTAGTACCACCCGTCCTCTTCGTGCCACATGCGGGCGTTTACCTTCGATGCGATGTCCCGCAGCGTCCATTCCAGTTCGCCCGCTGCTTCCTTGCGGCCCAGCAGGTTCGCCATCTCCGACAGCACCCGCGCGTTTAGCGCGTAGATGCAGGTCGCGTCGATCCAGGTTGAGCCGGACGCAAGGCTCGGCACAACGCGCCCACCGAGCATGAATCGCCCGGTAGCAGCAAGCTGGTACGGAGCGTTGGCGCCCGTCACCAACCCGTTGCGCCGGCGCGCGTGGTGTTCGCGGTAGTCGAAGTCGGCCTTCAATAGAAAGAAGGCGTGTTCCAGCCGATCGCGGTTGCCGCGCAGTTTGAACAGCTCCCACTCAGCCAGTGCAAACAACGGCGCCGCCATGCGCTGCGCGTCGCGCTCGGCGGGCTGGGTGCCGCCGGTCGCAAGCTCAAGCTGCGCCGGCAGGTACCCGGAGTTGTCGAACGCCGCCAGAAAGGCGTCGGTCGCGCTGGCTATGCCCTCGCTCGCCCAGCGCAGGCCCAACGTTGCGAACGCCGCGTCCCAGGCTTCGACGGTCGCCTGCTGGGCGCCGCGCAGTGCCGTGGCCTTGAGCGCGCTTTCGTCCCCCGGGTCCACCAGCGCCGGCCGCAGGTTGGCTACGGCGTGCCGGTACGGCGCCAGCAGGGCGTCGCGGTCACCTTCGATTTTCAGGATGGGAAAAGCTGGCTGTTGCGGCATTCCTGTGGTTCACCCAAGTGATTGAAATCGTTGGAGATAACAAACTTCGGGACGGATTTTGTCTAGTCATGCGTTGGTGGGGTTGAGTAAAACATGTGCGTTGGAGAGCGCATTCCAGTTGTGGCTTGAAGCATCTCGCCCAAGTACACAGGTAGACGCTCAACGGCACTTTCGTGACACTCCCGCTGGTCGGGACAAACGTAGAAAGGCTGCAGTGAGCAACTTTTCCGATGAACCTCTGCTTGAAGACACTGTAAGCGATACCGACATACAAGGTGTCGTAGACGTCGGCGGCGTGAAGCCGGGCGATCCGCTGGGCTGCCTGGTCAAGGGTATCCTGCTGGGCCTGGGCGAGGACCCTGACCGCGAGGGTCTGAAACGTACCCCCGCGCGCGTAGACCAGGCGCTGAAATGGCTGACCAAGGGGTACAACGAGCGGCTTGAAGACGTGGTCAACGGCGCGATCTTCGAAACCGATAACACCGATATCGTGCTGGTGAAGGACATCGACATCTTCAGCATGTGCGAGCACCACATGCTGCCGTTTTACGGCAAGGTGCATATCGCCTACATCCCGGACGGGCGGGTGATCGGCATCAGCAAGCTGCCGCGCATCGCGGAGATCTATTCGCGCCGGCTGCAGATCCAGGAGCAGTTGACCACCCAGATCGCCCGGGGCGTCGAAGAAGCCGTGCAGCCCAAGGGGGTCGCGGTAATCATCGAATGCACCCACATGTGCATGGTAATGCGCGGCGTGCAGAAGGTAGGCAGCACCACGGTGACGCGCTCGATGACCGGGGCGTTCAAGGACGAACCGGGGCTGCGGACCGAGCTGTTCAAGATGCTGCGCGGCGAGACCGTTTGATTGGACGCGGCGGAACGGTACACTTCCGCCCGGAGGAAAGACGTGCCGGAACTAACCGACGAATTCGTGCGCGAAAAGTTCGCCCACATTTACGAGCAGTATTTTGACCGTTTCGAGATCCGCCGCGACGGCGAAGGCAACCGCTACATCCACGCCGAATACTCTCACCCCCGCTTCAAGCGCACCTGGGTGCCGATCCGCTTCAGCGGCCTTCGCGTGCATTGCGTCCCCACTGAGGAAGGCGCCCCGTCACACAAAGCAGAGACGTCCGCATGAGCGCAATCGCGCTTCGTACTTGCGCGGCGGCGTAACTTCGCTATTACTGTCCCATGGGAGTGGAAAGCACACTCAACTCGCAGCCCTGCCGGAACACCGGCGGGGCTGCTTGCGTTTTGTGGACTGATTAGACGACGGATTCGATATGACGGCCCCGAACGGACTCTCTGCAGCGGAACTTCTGGAGCGCAGCCCGTACGCGCTTACCTACAACGACATCATTTTGATGCCCGGCTACATCGACTTTGCGCCGGCTGACGTGGACCTGAGTACGCGCCTTACGCGCGAGATCACGCTGCGTCGCCCGCTGGTGGCCAGCCCCATGGACACGGTAACCGAGCACCGCATGGCGATCGCGCTGGCGCTGCTGGGCGGCATCGGCATCGTGCATTACAACTGCACCATCGAGCAGCAGGTTGCGCAGATCAAGAAGGTCCGGCGCTTCGAAAACGGATTCATCCTCGACCCGCTGGTGCTGAGCCCCGACCACACCATCGCCGACATCCGCCAGATCAAGGAGCAGTACGGGTTCTCTGGTATCCCGATCACCGAAGACGGGACGCTGCGCAGCAAGCTGGTCGGCATGGTGACCAATCGCGACATCGACTTCGAGACTGACACCACGCGCAAGCTCAGTGACGTGATGACCAAGGACCTGGTTACAGCCAAGAAGGGTATCACGCTCAACCAGGCCAACGAAATCCTGCGCACCAGCAAGAAGGGCAAGCTGCCGGTCATCGACGATCAGGGACGTCTGGTTGCGCTCACAAGCCGCCGCGACCTGCGCAAGAACCGCGACTTCCCGGACGCAACCAAGGACGGCAGCAAGAACCTGATGGTCGGCGCCGCGATCAGCACCAAGGATGAGGACCGCGACCGGCTGGCGGCCTTGGCCGAAGCGGGCGTGAGTGTGGTGGTGATCGACTCGGCGCAGGGCGACAACATCTACCAGCACGACATGATCAAGTGGATCAAGAAGAACCACCCGCAGATCCAGGTCATCGGCGGCAATGTCGTCACGCAGCAGCAGGTGGACAACCTCGTGAAAGCCGGCGCCGACGCGCTTCGCATCGGCATGGGCCCGGGCAGCATCTGCACCACGCAGGAAGTCATGGCAGTCGGCCGCAGCCAGGGCACCGCCGTCTACCACACCGCCAAGGCGGCTGCGAAGCACGGCGTGCCGGTGATCGCGGACGGCGGCATCAGCGTGATCGGGCAGATCATGAAGGCGCTTTCGCTCGGCGCGAGCACCGTGATGTGCGGCAGCCTGTTTGCCGGAACCGACGAAAGCCCCGGCGACTACGTCTATCGCGACGGCGTGCGGCTGAAAGTGTATCGCGGCATGGCCAGCCTCGACGCGATGAAGGCGGGCGGCGGCAAGCGGTACTTTACCGAGAACAAGGACGTAAAGGTCGCCCAGGGCGTAAGCGGGTTCGTGCAGGACCGCGGCAACATGTTTGAACTGGTCGCGTACCTGTCGCAGGGGTTGAAGCTGGCGTTCCAGGATGTCG
>CAZNBU010000340.1:0-4306 GCA_964571035.1 uncultured Planctomycetaceae bacterium
CGCGCGAACGCCCCTTTCTCAACCAGGAATCCATACCCGGGGTGGATTTTTTTAATGCTACGGCGACCACCGAGATCCACACTCGCCCGCATGTTCAGGTAGCTGCTGGCGGCGTCGGATGGCCCAAGGTAGTGCGCCTCGTCGGCTTGCTGCACGAACGGCAGGTGCGCGTCGGCATCCGAGAACACCGCAACGGTCTGCACGCCGAGTTTGCGGCACGCGCGGATCACGCGCAGGGCGATCTCGCCGCGGTTGGCAATCAGCACTTTGCTGAACATGGGCGGAACTCTATTGACCGATGCACAAATTGCAAAGGGCGCGCCGAAGCGCGCCCTTGTTAGGACTTTCGACTTACTCGTCCTTCGGCTTCTCAGGCATTGCCTTCTCGAAGTTCAATTCCACGCCACCCAGGTACCACAGCCCGCCCTCGCGGTAGAGCGAAACCTCGAGGCTGTCGCGGTAGTTGTTGCGGTAACGGAAGGTCGCCGTCCCCTCACCCTCTTCCTGAAGGTTGACCTTACGACCGTCCCAGTACCACTCACTCTCCTTCAACCGCTTTTCCCACTCGTCGGCGGCATAGATTCGGTAATACCCTTCAAGCACCGCGTAGCGTTGTGCATCAGATGCACCGACCCACTTCTCTTCCGAGCCGGTGATCTCAGACTTGTCCTTTGGATCAAGCGCCAAATCGCCATCCGACAGACGCTTCTTGAAGTCCTTCCAACGATCCCAACCCTCTTTCATGCGCCACGCCTTGCGCTGGCGATCCTGCTCAGCCATCTCATGCTGGTAGGAAGCGTAGTAGTTGTAGATACCGGCAAAGTTTTCGCTCTTGAAATCGTCCAATACCGCATCCGCGATCTGCTTCGGGTCGGCTGTGCCGCCGCCTCCGCCACAACCCACGGCAACCAAGGTCAGCAGCACCAGTGGCGCCAACATGAGCATTCTCTTCATTGCCCCCGCCTTTCCGTCTCTAGAGCCTGTATTCAAATTGAGCGACATTCACTTCGAGGCGCCATCTGCCGCCCCGAGCGCACGCAGCATGCTAGGCATCACATCAAATTTCCAGACCCCATCGTCGCGACGCCATGAGTACTTGTTCGGCTCGCCGTGCTTTAGTTCTACGGTCGCGCGGTCGACGTCTATCACGATGTTTTCAACATTCTCTCTACTGAACAGGCGAATCTGGTTCTCGATGTTCCCCGGCGTCAGGTCTTTCTCGACGCGCCACGCGTAGTAATCCTGCGCCGACATCTCCTCGGGTTTCTCCGGCAGCGTCTTCAGGTGTTCTTCAACCTGTTTACGGCGCTCGTCCGAGATCAACGAGCCAGGCGCCAGCGTTGCCTTGTTCATGCGCACGGTCGGGATGACGTGTTCTTTCAGTTCCAGGCTATAGAAGCGCTGCGCGTCCGGGCTGAGCATCCCCCACATCGCACCCGTGTCGCGGGCCTCGCACGCCTGCGTCCATTTTCGCATGGCCTGGTACACGCCCTGCTGCGACTCCGTAAAACCGTTGTCGGCTGGGCATCCGCCCAGAAGAAGCACAGCCATCAATGAAAGTATGCGCGTCTGCGGTTTGAACACTGCCTTGCTCCTGCGGGGTGGTTGATACCCCAGCCGCTACGCGCCCACAGTGTAGCCCGATTCCCGCGTTTTACAGCGGGATGTTGCCGTGCTTCTTCGGCGGGTTGGTGTCGCGCTTGTGACGTGCGACCTCGAGCGCGCGGATCAGCTTTCGGCGCGTTTCCCGAGGCTTGATCACGCCGTCTATGTACCCCCGCGCCGCCGCGTCATACGGGTTGCTGAAGCGCTCGCGGTACTCCGCGGTGAGGCGCTCGCGCAGCTCTTCGGGTTTGTCGCTCTGCGCCAGGTCGCGCGCGCGCAGGATGTTTACGGCGCCCTGCGCGCCCATCACCGCGATCTCAGCCGTTGGCCAGGCATAATTGACGTCGCTGCGGATGTGCTTGCTGCTCATCACGCAGTACGCGCCGCCGTAAGCCTTGCGGGTAATCACGCACAGCTTGGGCACGGTGGCTTCGCAGTACGCGTACAGCAGCTTGGCGCCATGCTTGATGATGCCGCCATGCTCCTGGTTCACGCCCGGCAGGAAGCCCGGCACGTCCTCGAAGGTCACCAGCGGGATGTTGAACGCGTCGCAGAAGCGCACGAAGCGCGCGCCCTTGAGGCTCGCGTTGATATCAAGGCAACCCGCCAGCACAGCCGGTTGCTGCGCCACGATGCCGACGCTGTGGCCGCCGAGGCGCGCGAACCCGACAATCAGATTCTGTGCAAAGTGCCGGTGCACTTCAAAGAAGTCGCCGTCGTCCACGACGGTTTCGATCACGTCGTGCATGTCGTATGGCTTTTCGGGGTGGTCAGGCACAACGCGGTCGAGACGGTCGTCTTCACGGTTGACGTCGTCGTCCGGTTCGATGTACGGCGGCGGCTCAAGGTTGTTCTGCGGAAGGAAGCTGAGCAGCTTCTTGATGCTGGCGATGCTGTCAGGCTCGGTCTCGTTGCTGAAGTGCGCGACCCCGCTGACCTCATTGTGCACGGTCGCGCCGCCAAGGCCCTCCATGTCAATCTCTTCGTGTGTGACCGACTTGATGACGTTGGGGCCGGTCACGAACATGTGGCTTGTGCCTTCCACCATGAAAACGAAGTCCGTGATCGCGGGGCTGTAAACCGCGCCGCCGGCGCACGGGCCCAAGATCGCGCTGATCTGCGGAATGACGCCGCTGGCCAGCGTATTGCGCAGAAAGATGTCAGCGTATGCACCAAGGCTTGCCACGCCTTCCTGGATGCGCGCGCCGCCGCTGTCATTGAACCCGATGATCGGGCACCCATTCTTGAGCGCCTGGTCCATCAGCTTGACGATCTTTGCCCCGTAGCGCTCACCAAGGCTGCCGCCGAACACGGTGAAGTCCTGCGAGAACACGTATACCGGGCGGCCGTAGACGCGGCCGACGCCGGTGACCACGCCGTCGCCCAGAAACTTCTTGTCGTCCAGGCTGGCGACGTTGTGCGTAACGAACGCGTCGATTTCTTCGAAGCTGCCTTCGTCGCACAGCAGCTCGATGCGCTCGCGCGCGGTCAGCTTGCCGGCTTTGTGCTGCTTCTCGATGCGGTCAGCGCCGCCGCCGAGTTGCGCCTGCTCGGTCATGCGGTCGAGGCGGTCGATCGCCTCATGCTGGCTGAGCACGCCGGCGGGCAGGTCGGGCCGGACCCGGCTGGTGGACTTCGCGTTTGCCTTGTTCATGGGCGGGTATCAAAGCACGAAAGCGCGCGGATGAACACGGGGAACTACGCCGTCATCCCGCCGTCAACCACCAGCACCTGCGCGGTGATGTACGCGCCGGTGTCGGCCGCCAGGAAGACTGCAGCTTGCGCGATGTCTTCCGGTTTGCCGAAGCGGCCGAGGCGGATGCCCTTCAGGGCCTCCTCTTTCACCTTGGCGTCGAGGCTTGCCGTCATGTCTGTTTCGATGAACCCGGGGGCGATCACGTTGGCTGTCACGCCTCGGCCAGCCAGCTCTTTGGCGACCGACTTCGTGAACGCGATCAACCCGCCCTTGCTGGCGGCGTAATTGGCCTGGCCCGCGTTGCCGGCTATGCCGACGACACTGGCAATGTTGATCAGGCGCCCGCTCTTGGACTTCATGAGCGGACGGGCAGCCGCGCGCGTGACGTTGAACGCGCCACGCAGGTTGGTGTCGAGCACGGCGTCGTAGTCTTCATCTGAAAGCCGCATCAGCAGGTTGTCGCGTGTGACACCGGCGTTATTCACCACGATGTCGAGCCCGCCCAGCTTCTCCATGGCTTGCTTGACTGCGGCGTCGCAATCGGCGCTGTTGCGCACATCGAGGCCGAGCTTCAGCACTTCGCCACCACATGCTTTTGCGGTCTCTTCCAGGCGGTCGGCGCTGGTCGCCGCCAGCGCGAGTTGCGCGCCCTCTCTCGCGAACGCCTCTGCGATCGCCCGCCCGATGCCGCGCGATGCGCCTGTGATCAGTGCTTTTCGGCCTTCCAGCTTCTTTGTGTCTGCCATTGCATGCCTCGTCATCAATCCATCATTCGCGCTGCGTATTGGCCGGGGCCCTTCGCTTGCGCTTCGGGCTCCTGCTCACAGGATTGCGGCCACTTCCTCGGCTTTGCCTATGCTGGTTCTGGTTGCGCCTCTGGCTGTACGCTTCAGCAGGCCAGCGAGCACTGTGCCTGGGCCGAGTTCTATGAACTCGTCGAACCCCTGGTCGATCAGGTGCTGCATGCTCTTGGCCCATAGCACCGGCGCCGTTAGCTGCTGTACG
>CAZNBU010000341.1:0-4287 GCA_964571035.1 uncultured Planctomycetaceae bacterium
CCGGTCGCGCAGCTTGGGGAAGTCCTCATCGGAGTACACTGCCTCCGGCGCGTTCCACATCGCCTGCGCCGCGGAAGAGTGCGCATAGTAGAAATGGCTGACGTCCAGCGAACCCTGCCCCGCTTTGCGGCGGCCGATGAAGTCATCAAACTTGAACCGCAGCCACTTCAGCCCGCCGGCGTACACTTTGCCGATGTCGTGCTCGTTCCATGTCGCGCCGGTGGCGTACACGCCGATGCCGTTCAGCGTGGCGATCGCCGCGGCACACAGCGCGTAGCTGTCGCTGTTCCAACCCGAAGCCAGCGAGTACTTGAACGTGTACCCCGTGTGCTCCTCGCCCGCGTGCATGAAGTCGCGGCGCTCAGCGGTGTCGTACATGTACTTGATGGCGTTCTGGATGGTCTTCTTTTCGACCTTGATTCCCGCATCGCTGGCTGCTCGCAGCGCCTGGATACAGCAGACCGTCGTGCTGCCTTCGTCCCAGGTCAGGTCGTCGGGCACGTACCCCCACCCGCCGAATTGCGTCTGCCCCTTGGAGATGCGTTCAACTGCAGCTTGCAGCGACTTCTCCAGCCGCACCTTGTCCTTCTGGCCTTCCATCGCTCCGTAGGCCTGCGCCAGGAACAGTGTGGCGTACCCGTGGCCGTGGATGCGACTGCCGTCGTTTTCGCCTGTGAAGTACCCGGTGTTGCGGTCCTGCGTTGCCAACAGCCAGTCAATCGCGCGCCGGATGTTGGTGGCGTACGGGCCCTTGTCGGGCGTGCTGCCCGAAGCCAGCAGCGCGAGCCCGGACAGCGCCGTAATCGCAATCATCACGCCGCCCTGCCCGCCGCGCGAGAATGAGCCGTTGTTGTCCTGAAGATCGGCAAGCCGCTTGAGGCCCTTGGTGACGCACTCCTTCATGTCCTCAGTGGCGTAGTTCTTGTTGAGAATTCGCATCGCCGGAGCTTCAGAAGCATCGGCTTCACCGCCGCCTTCCTGGGCGACCGAAAACGACGCCACGCACCCAAGTACGATGGCAACCATGGTCCAGCGGCGCAGGATGTACATGCGTGGCTCCCAACCGCCAATGTCGGCGGTGTTCCTTAACTATACGAAAACTGACGCCGCCGTAGTGCCGTTTTCGACGAATTGTGGGCCTTACGCTCAGGCCCGCAACTGCTAGCTTCCGCGCCATGCTGCCGCTGACACCTGAGCAGATGCCCTACAGTCCACCCGGCGGATGGGACCGGTGCCTGCAAACCCTGCTGCGGCGCCCGTACGCCGTCTTGTTCGACAGCGCGATGCAGGGCGACCTTGGGCGGCACAGCTTTCTGTCGTTCGCCCCAACCATGCTGCTTTCGTGTACTGGCTCGGCGGCTACGTGGGTGCGGGGGCGCAACGTAACGCGCTTCGAAGAGGGTCCGCTCGCGGCGTTCGAGCGGGTGGAGCGGTTTACGCAACAGGAGTGCCCGCTTGCCGCCCCGCCCGTTACCGAAGGGTTTTATGGCGGGTGGGCGGGGCTGCTTGGATTCGACCTTCGCACCAGCATCGAGAAGCTGCCGCCGCCCAAACCGGGCGGGCCGCAGTTCCCTGATCTCGTGGCTGGGTTCTACCCGTGGACGCTTGCGCTGAATCACCAGTCTGGCGCGATAGAACTGCACCTGCTGCGCGACGCGCCGGGCGGTCCGCTGTCACTGGAGGAGTTGGGTTCGGCACTCGATGCCCTGCTCGCACGAGACGAGGCGGGCATCGCAACCGAGCTTGGCGACCCGCAGCCGGCGACTTCGCGGGACGAATACCTGGCGCAGGTTGCCCGCGTGAAGCGCCACATCTACGAAGGGGATATCTACCAAGCCAACCTGACACGCCAGGTGACGAGAGCGGGCGACGCAGATCCTGTTTCGCTGTACCTCTCCCTGCGCGAAGCCAATCCAGCGCCGTTCGCGGGGTTTCTGGACTGCGGCCACGGCCGGTTCGTTCTCAGCAGCTCACCCGAGCGTTTTCTTTCCGTGCGCGACGGGTTGGCGGAAACGCGGCCGATCAAGGGCACACGGCCGCGCGGCTCCACCCCCGAGTATGACCACCAACTCAAGACCGAGTTGCAGGAAAGCACCAAAGACCGCGCCGAGCTGACCATGATCGTGGACCTCGAACGCAACGACCTGTCCAAGGTGAGCATCCCCGGGACCGTCAAAGTCCCCAGCATGATGCAAGTGCACACCTACGCCCAGGTGCATCACCTCGAAGCCACCGTGACGTCGCAACTGCACTCGGACACAACGCCCGTCGACCTGATCCGCGCCGTCTTTCCCGGCGGCTCGATCAGCGGCGTGCCGAAAAAGCACGCGCTGGAGATTATCCACGAACTTGAACCGGTGCGCCGCGGGCCCTACACCGGCAGCTTGTTCTACCTGACGCCCGATTTTCGCTTCGAAAGCAACATCCTGATCCGCACGCTGTTGGTTGAGCCGGGGTGCGTCAGCTACCACGTCGGCGGCGGCATCGTCGCCGACAGCGACCCCGAAGCCGAGTGGGACGAAACCGTCGCCAAGGGCGCGGCGCTTGAGAACGCGCTCAATCGCGGAGGCAGCCCGTGAACGGCCTGCGCGAGTATCTGCGCAGCATGGGAATGCTGTCGCGCAACATTTGGCTTTTTCTCGGCGCCGCGCTGTTGATGGGCACGGGCCGCCAGACCTTCATGGTGCTGCGCAACCAGTACCTCGTGGACCTCGGGCTGGCTGACCAGGCCGTGACCAGCGTGCAGGGGTTCAACAGCCTCGGCGGACTGATAATCGCGCTGCCGGCAATCGTGATCATCACCCGGTTTCGCGCGAAGTGGCTGCTGGCGCTGGTGTGCGTCGCGAACTCTATCGGGTTCGCGGCACAAGGCGTCTTCGGCACGCTGGAGGTCTTCCAGGGCTCCGCGCTCGCGGCGGGCGTGGCCATGAGCCTCAACATGGCGCTGGGCGCGCCGTTCTTGATGCGCAACACCGGCGCGCACGAGCGCATCTTCGGGTTCGCGCTGCTCAGCGTCGTGAGTTGGCCGCTGTCGGGCGTGATCGGCAGCCTGATGTCGGGCCTGCTCCAGCAGTGGTTTGCGGGGCTAGCGGGCAGCGGTGTCACGGTGATGGGCGAGTTCATCACCCCCAACCTCGCCGGGTACCGGGCGACGCTGCTCGTGGCTTCGGCGCTGGTGCTGCTTGCGCTGATCCCAATCGCGTTGATTCGCGAGGGCGCCGCCGAAGGCGCCGGCAAGTCGCTGCGGCAGATCCTGACGTTTCATGATAAGCGCAAGTTGTTCTGGCTTGGGTTGCCGGAAATGATCATCGGGTTCGGCGCGGGCCTCACCATCCCGTTCTTCAACGTGTACTTCAAGAAGCAATGGGGCCTGTCGCCGCAGCAGATCGCGCCGATCTTCATGGCAATGTTCGCGGTGCTGGTGGTCAGCTACCTTGCCATCCCGCCGCTGGTGCGCCGCTTCGGGCCTGTGAAGGTGATGATTGCCAGCCAGCTGCTGAGCCTGCCGTTCTTCGTGGAGCTTGCGCTCAGCCACTATCTGTGGGCGGCGATCACCGCCTTCATTGCCCGCCAGGCGCTGATGAACAACGCCGACCCGATCTACAAGCAGTTCGCGCAGGAGGTCGCCGACGAGCGTGACCGCAACGCTGTCGCCGTGTGGGTGCACAGCTCGCGGCACATCTTTTTCACGATCGCAAACTTCGTGGCTGGGTACCTGATCGCGCTGGACGGCGGGCGGTTCCGCGTGGTGATCGTGACCACCATCTTCTGCTACATCGTCGCGATCATCCTGGAGGTGCTGATCCTGCCCGGGCTGAATCGCGCGCGCCGGTACAAGGTCGCGCTGGGCACGCGCAGCGAGCGAGTGGCGCCGCTGCCCTAGCCCGCGCTTGCCAGCGCCACGCCGGTGCCCTAGGATGCGCATGTAGTGGGTGGTCCGAGACGTCCCGCAGTTCGCGGGGCACCCCGGACTCCTCATCGCCAGTGGGGAGTTTGCATGTCCACAAATACAGCGGACGACAAGCCGCGTTCCGCATCGCGCAGGACCAGCCCTGTACTGTCTGACATGGATCGCCTGAAGAAGGCGGCCAAGCTCGTGGGGCACGAGTTCGGCGACTACACGCCCCTGCGCAACGCGTTGACGCACAGCAGCGCGAAATCGGTGAAGCACCCCAGCAATGAGCGCATGGAATTTCTCGGCGATGCCGTGCTCGGGATGATCGTCTCGGAGATGCTGTACAGCATGTACCCCGACTTTCCCGAGGGCGAGCTGACCCGCGTGAAGTC
>CAZNBU010000342.1:0-4283 GCA_964571035.1 uncultured Planctomycetaceae bacterium
CTTGCCCTCGTCGATTCCGATGTTCGGTTGCATGGTCTCCCTTTCTCACAAGGGTAACGATGAGTTTGCGCGGGGTATTTCGACTAGTTGGGCGTGAACATGACCATCAGGCCCATCAGCCCGAGCACGCCAACGAACAGGGCGATCGCGAGGAACAGCACCTCGGCGCCTTCGGGTAATCCGCCCTTCTTTGCTTCTGCCATCTCAACCTCCAGTCCGGCGGCGATCATAGGGATGCGCGGGCGGTCGGCAATTGGAAGTCGGCAATGGGCAATGGGCAATCGGCAGTGGGCAGTCGGAAAGGCAACAAGTGGTTTGTCGTTCCGGTTGCCGACTGCCGGTTGCCGACTGCCCATTGCCGCCTAACCCGCTATGCTCCACCGATGCACGTAGCCATCTTCTCTGAGCACTTTCACAAGGATCCCAGCGGGCCCCGCCTGTCGGTGATTGAAATCTCGCGGGCTTTGGTGCGGCGCGGCGTGAAGGTCACGATCCTGTCGCTGTCGCCCGAAAATCGCGACGAGCCGATTGAAGGCGTCGGCGTGGCTCAGCACCGCCGCTACACCTGGAAGGTCATCCCCGTCCGCTACGGCCGCCACCGCTTCTGCGCGCGGATGCTGCACCAGGTGCACAGGCGCGAGCCCATCGACTGCGTGATCGCCATGGGCACGTGGGTGGGACAAGCTGCGCTGCTGTTCCGGCACCGCACCGGCGTGCCGTTCGTGCACAACCCGCGCTCGCGCGTGAAGCACAAGCCCGACGACTGGCAATACGGCCAAACGCTTGAGGTGGTGCGCGGGTGCGACGCGTTTGTCGGCATCAGCGAAACCGAGGTGGCTGGTTGGTGTGAAGACATGG
This sequence comes from uncultured Planctomycetaceae bacterium, assembly GCA_964571035.1. Lineage (GTDB taxonomy): Bacteria > Planctomycetota > UBA8742 > UBA2392 > UBA2392 > JADJRK01. Next base: position 859 of record CAZNBU010000342.1, read on the forward strand.
GGGTTGAGCGCAATGGCAAGTTCTTCGCCGTGCACAACGGGTTTGATCCGGGTGTGCTGCAAGGCGAGCTGGAGCCCGTGCCGGGCGTGCCGGACGACGTGCCGGTGGTTCTGTGCATGGCCATGCTGCGCCGCGCCAAGGGTCAGCACCGCATCATGAACGCGCTCGACACCATGGGCGACGTGCCGTGGTTTGCGGTGTTCGCCGGCGGCGGGCGGGCGCACGAGCAGCAGTGGGTGAAAGAGCGCTACGCCGAGGTTCAACTGAAAGACCGGATGCTGCTGCCGGGGGTGGTGACGGGCGCGCGCTGGCGCTGGCTGTACAACCGCGCGGACATCTTTTGCCTGACGCCGGTGTACGCCGAGGCGCTGGGCAACGCGTTTCTCGAAGCGCAAGCCGCAGGACTGCCGGTGATCACCAGCGACGGCGGCGGCAACGTTGGAGTGGTGTCGCCCGAATCCGCGATCATCGTGCCGCGCGGCGAGAACATGACGGCTGAGATTGCAGATGCACTGCGACGCTTACTCGGCGACGAAGGGCTGCGAAAGCGCATGGGTGAAGCCGGCCGGAAGCGCGCGGCAGAATTCACGTGGGATCGCGCCGGTGAAGGATACATGAAGGCAATCGCAGCGGCATGTGAGTAGTGCCGCGGGCTTCAAGCGCGTGGCAGAAACCACTAGCATCCGCCCGGAGACGACTATGGCTGACCGCGTCACACCGATGAAAAGCCCCGCGCGTTCCGCGCTTGCGCGCTTGAAGCGCAACGTCCGCAAAGTTGCCGGCGCGAGCATCCACTTCACGGTTTCGATGCCCGATCCGGCAAGTCACACCTTTGAGGTCGAGGCGAAGGTGCAGGGCGTGGATGACCGTGCGGTACTGGCGTTCGCCGCGTGGACGCCGGGCAGCTACAAGCTGCGCGAGTTTGCCAAGAACGTCAGCGGTTTCAGCGTGCGCGGTTGCGACGTCGAGATGCTGGACAAGCAGCGCTTTGAAGTACGCTCGATCCGCGACGGCTCATTCACCGCCCGCTACAGGCTTTACGCCGACGAGCTTTCCGTGCGCACTCCGCACCTGGATGACTCGCACGGGTTCTTTCTCGGCACAAACCTGCTGCCGTACCTCGTGGGTGAAGCGGGCATGCCCGCGCCCTGCAAGTACACCGTCACCATCAACCCTTACGACGGATGGAAAGTCGCCACCAGCCTGCCGCCGGTGCGCGGCAAGGCCAACACCTGGGAGGCGCAGGGCTACGACGTGCTGGGCGACACGCCGTTCGAAATCGGCACGCACACCGTTCACAGCTTCAAGGTGGATGGCGTGAAGCACGATGTGGCGGTGTATGGGTACGGCAACTTCGATCTTAAGCGCATCCTTGAAGACACCCGCAAGATCGTCGCCGTGCAGGCGAAGAATTTCGGCGGCCTGCCCTATGACTACTATCTTTTCATTCACCACATCACGCCCGATTCCGGCGGCGGGCTGGAACACCTGAACAGTTGCGTCTGCGGGTGGAAGAGCTGGTCGTTCAAGAAAGAAGATGACTACCAGAAGTTCATCCAGCTGGTCAGCCACGAATACTTTCACGTCTGGAACGTCAAGCGCATCCGGCCCGGTGTGCTGGGCCCGTTCGATTACTCGCGCGAGCAGCACACCAAGGCGCTGTGGGTGATGGAGGGGCTGACGCAGTACTACGAGCGCCTGTGGTGCGCCCGTGCCGGCGTCGCGCCCGCCAAGACCGTGCTGGACGCCTACGCCGAGCTGATCGACCGCGAGGATTCGCGCCCCGGCCGCAAGGTCATGAGCCTGGAGCAATCGAGCTGGCTTGCGTGGACCAAGCTGTACATGGCGGACGAGAACTTTCTCAACACCGGCATCTCGTACTACTCGCGCGGCGCGCAGGTGGGGCTGCTGCTGGACGCGAGGATTCGCGCGCTGACCGGCGGGCGCAAGTCGCTCGATGACGTGATGCGCGTGGCGTTCAAACGCTACGGTTGGCCCAAGCCGGGGTTTCCCGAGCGCGGATTTGAGGAGCTGTGCGAAGAGGTTGCGGGCGAAAGGCTCACGGCGTTCTGGCGCGACCACGTGCGCGGCACCAAGGAGCTGGACTACGAAGAGTTCCTGGACATCTACGGCCTCGAGTTCACGCGCGACAAGAAGGGTGACGAGCCGTGGATCGGCGTAGTGTTCAACGGCACTAAAGTCGCCGCCGTACACGCCGAGGGCCCCGGCCGCAAAGCCGGGCTACAGCCGCGCGACGAGATCCTCGCAGTCAACGGCCACAAGGTGGACGGCAAGTCGCTTGAAGAACGCCTGAAGGAATGCAACCCCGGCCAGACCGTTGAGCTGGCGCTGTTCCGCCGCGAGAAGCTGGTGCATGCCAAGGTTCGCGTGGGCAAGCAACCGGCGGGCAAACTGCAGCTCACGCCACGCAAGAAGCAGACAGCCGAGCAGAAGCGCAACTACCGCAAGTGGATGGGTGTTCGGAAGGCTAGCTGATAAGCCACAAAAACACGAAAGCACCAAATGGTTTTGTGTTTTCTGTTTTTGTGGCCATCTGCGTCAGTGCACAATGATCTCGAAGTCGCGCAGATCGCGGTTCATTGCCCGTAGATACATCGCCAGCACAAACCCGACTGACTTGGCGTCGGGCGCGCCGCCCCGCAGCTCGAAGCGCAGCCCCAGTGTTCGACCGGCATCGTCGTCGAGTGCGATGCGCAGCTCTCCGTACGGCTCGCCGTCGGGGTCTTTGCCTTCGTGAATGTGAATCGCGCGGTGCTGGCCGCGCTCGTACTCGGGGTTGGTCGCGTGCGAGAAGAACCGGTCAATGAACTCGCGGTCCAGCTTCTCGAAGAACTCCGCGACCATTGACGCGTGGCCGTGCTCGGAAAAGTTCACGTTGGCTTCGCCGGTCTTCTTCACCCAGCGCTTGAGCTGATCTTCCATGCGGTTCGCGACGACGTCTGTTTTCCGCACGCTGCTGCGCGTCAGCATCATGGTGCGGGCGCGCTGCTCGTGTGATCGGCGTTGCACGCCCTCAATCTCGTTGCGCAGCTTCCAAAGTTCACGGTCGCGGTCCTTGAGCTGCCCTTCAAGCGCATTGCGCTGAGTGTCCACATCTCGCAGCAGCTCTTCCGCGGCGCTGAGTTCCTGCTGAAGATGCTCCAGCTCTTCGTCGTGCGCTGCGACTTCTCCTTCGTGCACTTCCAACTTGCGCACGTGGTCGGTGACGTGTTTGGCGCTCGCAATCGCTACTGTCACGCCGCTGCTGGCTGACCCGGAAATCTCCTCCATCGCCTTCAGCAGGCGCGCCCGCTCGTTCTCGGCTTGCCGGCGCGAAGCCTGCACGGCTTCTATGCGCTTGCGCAGCTCGTCCAGCGTCTCCTGCTGTCGAGCGCGGACGACGTCCAGTTCAGCGGCTTCATTCG
>CAZNBU010000343.1:0-4278 GCA_964571035.1 uncultured Planctomycetaceae bacterium
CTGAACCTGCGCGCCGCCACACGGCCCGACCTGATGGCGCAGAACCAGATCGCACAACTGCTGCTGCGCGCCGGCGAGTACGAAGCCGCGGAAAAAGAATGGACCGCGGCCATTGAGCAGGCCATCCTGCAACTGCGCGAAAACAACGGGCGCGCACGCAGCGCGTTGGTTTCGTACCTTGGTGCGGCGATGTACAATCTGGCCTGCGCGCAGTCACTGCAATTGAAGCTGTCGCGCGGACTGGCCAGCCTGAAAGCGGCGGTGGAGTATGGGTACAAAGACTTCGCCTGGATGCTCGAAGACGGCGATCTTGCCCACCTGCGGCGCAAGCCGGAGTTCGAGGAGTGGTTCCGCCGCATTGCTCCTCCTTCCATTGTTGATCGCCTGCCTGGCGACGACGCTGCCGGCACAGAATGATCCCGATTTCGATTCGCCAATTGCCTGGAAGCGCGCGCAGGCTGAAGCCTCTCTCAAAGAACCCGAGCTGCTGGCGCTCGCCCGCAAGCGGCTTGACGAAGGCGCTTCGCCGCCCGCGCTGATCCGCGCGCTGGAAATCCTGAAGCCCAAACGCGAGCAGACCGACCTGCCGCGCGTACTGAAGTTCATCGGCGACCTCGACCCCGCGGTGGCTGAGGCGGCCATGGAGGCGCTGCGCGCGCACGGCTCTGATGGTTTGAAGGCGCTGCGCGAACTCGACGATCGTCAGGTGGACCGCGAGACGCGCAAGCGCGCGGTAGAGCAACTGCTTACCGACCACCTCGTCGCCTGCTGCCGGCGCGACATGGCGATCAACCCGTTTCGGCTTGATTTCAAGGACCGCTTCGCCGAGCTCTATTCAGTAAAGGAAGATCTCGAATCGCTGATCTTCAAGCTGCTGCGTGAAGCCCGCAGCGACATCCGCGACGATGTCTCCGGCCGCCGCTACTACTGGTACTACAACCAGCGCTCACAGCCGTTCATCGACTACGGCGGCCTGGCGGTTGCAGCCATGGCGCGCAACAACCCCAAGCGCCTGATGGACGAGTTCGGCGAGCTTGCCAACCTGGAAGAAGAACAGGACGGCTACTACTGGTGGGGCTACTACAACTCGCGCACGCCGGTCACGCTTGAGTTGGCGATCTTCTTCGCCAAGCAGGGTAAGCCGGGCCTCGCCGACCGCATCATCAACGGCATGGAGGGCAGCCAGCGCGGGTTCAACATGGGTGGGCAAAGCCAGCTCAATGTGCAGGTCGCCGCGTTGCAGACCACCGCGCTGGGCGAGCACGCGGTCGCGCTGGAGCGCATGAACGACAGCATCAAGAATCTCGATGCCGACGGCGCCGCCGCAAGCCAGGCGCACTACCTGCGCGCGCGGCTGCTGATGCTGCTGGGCGAAGAGGGCGCCGCCCTGCGCGCGCTGGAAGATTCCATGGAAGCCAGCGACTACGTGATGGTCATGGCGCTGGTGGATGACGCGTTCAACCCGCTGGATACCGACCGCCGCTTCCAGACGATTCGCCGCTACTGCGAGCTCGCGGTGCGCCGCCTTGATGAAGGCCGACGGCCGTGGCGGCCCGCGATTGCGGGGGAATGACCGCCTTGCCCCAGCTCATTCTCGAATCCCCGTGGCTGCTTGTTGCAGCGTTGCCGGCTGTTGCAGCCGCGCTGTGGGTGGTGCTGCGCACCGCGTCACCGCTGCCGCGCTTTCGGCAGGCGCTGGGCGGCGCGGCGCTGCTGATTGCAGTAACAGCACTGGTGCTGATGGCCGCGCGCGTCGCGTGGAACGAGCCGTCCAACCGCCGCACCGTGTGGGTGCTGCTGGATCGCTCTCTGTCGGCGGGCAACGCGCCGGAGCGGCGACTTAGCGGCGTGCTGGAAGAGCTCAGGAATTCAGCCGGGCCCGACGACCTGGTCGGCGTGATCGGGTTTTCCGACCGCGCTGAAATCCTGCTCCCCCCCACCGCTCCGTCGCAGCTCGACACCGCGTTTGTCCCGCCGCCATCCACGCCCTCTGACGAAACTTGGCTGACCGCGGCGCTTGAGCTGGCTTCGCGCGCCGCGGCGCCCGGCACCGCGCCGGTGGTGCTGCTGGTCGGCGACGGCCACGACAGCGCCGACCGCTACGGCGGCGACGCGGTCGCCGAAGCGCGCGATCGCGGCGTGCCGGTGTTCGCGCTGCCCGTGGATTCTGATCCGGCGCCCGAGGCGGCGCTTGCTGATTTCAGCGTGCGCGTAGCCGGTCGCGAGCCGCAGGTGATCGCTATCGATCTGGTAGTGCAGAGCACCGTGGCGCAGTACGTCGTGCCCACCGTGCGCGTGAACGGCGAAGACGTGCGCGAGCGCCTTCGCGGCGAGCGCCTTGACCCCAACGGCGGCATCCGCGTCGGCGCGGGCCGCACGCCTGTCCAGCTTACGCTGGAGCCTCGCGAGGAACTATCAAACTACGTAGTGGAGGTATCGCTGGCCGCCGAGCGCGACACCTACCCCGGCAACGGGACAGCCAAGCTATCCGTGCGCGGCGACGGCACGGCGCGCGTGCTGCTGCTGCACGCGGCGAACAAACCCGAGAAGCCGTTGCAACGCGCCCTGGAACGGGCCGGGATGCGTGTCGCTGCGGGGCCGGCGACGCTGCTGCCCTCCGAGTTGATTGAGCTGCAGCGCTATCAGGTGGTGCTGCTGTGTGACGTGCCGGCGGTAGAGGTCAGCGATTCGCAGCAACGGCTGCTGGAGCGCTTCGTGCGCGAAGGCGGCGGGCTGGCAATGCTGGGCGGCCAGGACAGCTACGCCCCGGGCGGTTGGTTCGAAACGCGCGTCGAAGCGGTGCTGCCCGTAACCTGCGACGTGGTCGAAAAAGGCCGCAAGCAGACGCCCGCGATGGTGATCGCGCTCGACAAAAGCGGCAGCATGGGCGCCGAAGTCGGAGGTTACACCAAGATGGAACTCGCCAACGAAGGCGCCACCCGCACCATCAAGCTGCTTCCACCCAACAGCCTGTTCGGCATGGTGAGCGTGAACACCGAGGCGGACTGGGTGGTCGCTTTCGCCGAGTTGAAGGACCGGCAACAGGCAACGGTGCGCGCGCGCACCAACCGCCACGGCGGCGGCGGCATCTTCGTGGACGTGGCGATTCGTGAATCGCTCGACGCGCTGCTTTCCGCCGAAGCGTCGTCGCGGCACCTCGTACTGTTTTCCGACGGCAGCGACACCGAATTCAGCACTTTCGGTTCAGGGCCCAATGCAATCCTCGAAATGGTTCGCGAAGCCAACGAGAAGCACGGCCTCACGGTCACCACCATCTGCCTGGGCAACGGCAAAGACCGACAGTTCCTGGAAGACCTTGCGGTGGCGGGCAAGGGGCGCGCGCTGTTTGTCGACAACGCCGCTACACTGCCCGCCGTTTTCAGCCGCGAAGCCGCAGTATCCGCCGGCACTTTCATCCGCGAGGACCCGTTTCGGCCATGGCTGGGGCTGCCCGGCAAGCTGACCGAGGGGGTGGCGTTCGAAGCCGAATCCACGCCGCCGCTGCTGGGCTACGTCGGCGCCACGGCGCGCAAGGAAGCCAACGTCTGGCTGTGGGCCGACGAAGACAAGGAACGCCCGCTGCTCGCAACATGGCACGTGGAGTTGGGCAAGGCGCTCGCCTTCACCAGCGACGCGCGTGACCGCTGGGCTGACCGCTGGCTGGGTTGGGAGTCCTACGACGACCTGTGGCAGCGCTGGGTCACGTGGCTGCTGCCCGAGCCGGAGCGTGTCGCGGGCGTCGAATCCGAATGGACCCTCACCCGCGAAGGCCCCGCGCTGCAACTCAGTTTCTACGACGAGCTGGGCAACCCGCGCGAACTCACCTCCCCACAGGCCGAAGTCAGTTTGCCCGACGGCACCACGCAATCCGCGCGCGTGCTGCCGGGCGGCCTCGGCGAGTACCGCGTGCAGTTCCCGCGTGCGGGCTCGGGCGTGTACTCGGTGCTGGTGCGCGAAACGTTGCCAAGCGGCGAGGAGCGCGCGGCTGCCCGCGAGCACCGCATTTTCGTGCCGGTCGATGAGCTGACCTCGCGCGCCGCGAACACCCCCGCCCTCGGCGCCATCGGACAAGCCACCGGCGGCAAGATCGTGACCTCGGCCAACGAAGTCGCCGCGGCCGAAGTCACCGGCGGGCACAAGACCATCCGCCCGCACACGTGGCTGCTCGCGATCGCGCTGGGCGGGCTGATCTTGAGCATCGGCGCCCGCCGCTTCCCGAGCGTGTGGCGCACACGGCCCGAAAAGGCCCGCGCGAAAGAGGTCGCGCCGGGGCTTTCC
>CAZNBU010000344.1:0-4278 GCA_964571035.1 uncultured Planctomycetaceae bacterium
TACGAACTGCGCCCCTCGACCGACGGGGGCAGTTGCTCCCGCCTCCCGCCTCCAGGCTTGAACTGAACCAGGCCGGGCCGGTTCGCCAGCGCTACGAACCAATACTGAAGCTGATCTAGATTGCGGTCGCACGCATATTGTTTGTTTCATCCCCGTGATTTTCTTGCCGGTCCTTTGATCCGGCGTAAGATTGCCGTTCATCAATCTAACCTCGCGTTTGAACGCTTGTTGCAGGCTCTCTTGAAACAGTGGCGTTGCGCGGGGCGGCCGAGTCTTTGGAGGAGGACGATGGCAACCCGAAACGGCAACACCGGCGTGCGCGTGCTGCTTTGCGCGTTGCTGATGGCGGGCGCAACCGGCGCATCGGCGCAGGCATGGGGCGGTGTGGAGCAGTTCAACACGCTCAACACCCTGCCCGTCGGTTGGGAGAAGTCGCCCAGCGGCGTAGGTGCCGCAAGCCCCAACAACCTCTGGAACGTAGACGCCAACCCGACGAACCTGCCCCCGCCGTACCCTGCGACGTCGTCGATCAGCCCGGCCTTCAGCGGCCAGTACTCACTGAACTGGAATGACGGCGCCGACGCGAACCCCGGCACCGGCCAGGCCTGGAGCCCGCCGGTCGAGGGCGGCGTGCTGACGCCCATCGTTGACATCACGTTTGCGCCGAACCCCAGGCTTGAGTTCCGCGAAAACTGGCACCGCGACCAGGCTCATAGCTCGCAGCACGTCATGCACGTACGGTTCTGGGACGAGACGCTCACCACTAAGTTTCACGAGGAGCTGATGCCCCAGGGTGTGGGCGTGCTTGGTTGGCAAGCCCGATCTTTCAGCCTCAGTTCAAGCTGGGGGCGTGTTCGCGTTGAATTCTGCTACATCTGCGGCCCCAACTACACCTTTGAGGAACAGTCCGCCGGTTGGTTCATTGATGACGTGGACTTCACGGGCCTGAACCCGCCCATGCTTGGCATCTCGAACGCGTCCACGCTGCCTGCCCAGACCGCAGGCGCCAACTTTCAGGTCCAACTCAACGCGTTGAACGGCACGCCGCCGTACACGTTTTCGTTCGTGCCGCAGTCGCCGGTTCCGCCCGGGCTCACCGTGAACGCGGGCGGGTTGCTGGCTGGGCCCGTTTCGGAGTCCGGCATCTACCGGTTTGCGGTTCGCGTAGCCGACAGCTCTACGCCGACGCTGACAGCCGACAAGTTCTTCCGCATGACGGTCAATCGGGCCGCGAGCTTTGCTTTCAGCGCGGCGCCACTGCCGTTCATCGACGACTTCTCAACGGACAAAGGGTGGGTGTTCACCGACAACAACCCGCCAGCGTATGCCATGAGCACCTCGTCGCCGCCTACGCCGTATTCCAATGTTTCCAACGGCATGTGGCAGCGCGGAACGACGTTTCAGAACACGCCGCCGAACAACAACTGCGGCGGCGATCCGGCGAGCGATCACACCGCGACTTCGGACAACATGCTGTTGGGGGTGAACCTGGGCGGGACGATCCCTGTCAGCGCAGCCACGCCGACACCAAGGTACTGGGCCTACTCGCCGGAGATCGAGATCGGCGGCAAGCAGGAACTGACGATCAAGTTCTGGCGCTGGGTCAACGTAGGCAATGCACAGTACCATCAGGTGAGCGCCGAGATGTGGCGGCCGCAGACAAGCTCCTGGATTCCGGTCTGGACGCTGCCGCCAACCCAACCCAAGGCGACGCAGTGGACGCCCGAGACCATCCAGATCAACCTGCAATCGGCGCCGGCTGCGAACGCCACCACAAGAATCCGCTTCGGATGGATTGCCGCCAGCCCGCTCGCCTATCAGCCCTCCACTTGGCTTGCGAGCGGCGCGAACATCGACGACCTGGAAGTGATTGCCAAGCCGGTGCCGGGCGTGCTGAAGGTGTCAACGTTTGTGATCGATTCGCCGACACAAATCGGCAGCCCGCCGAATACCAGCCCGCGCACTTTCGTCGGCAACGACTATCCGCTGGTACTTGCGCTTGAGAACACGTCTTCGTTCGACATCGCTGTGCACTCGGCCAGTTTCACCTTTGATGGTCTTAACGGGACAACCAATGCGTGGTTGCAAGTCAACGTGGGACAGATGGTTGCGGTGCCGGGGCCGGCCCCCTCGCCTGCGACTCCATGGATCATCCCGCCCGGCGTGCACTACGTCAGCTACAACCCCGCGTCACCGCCCGGCGGGGCGGGGCCAGAGATCGGGCACATCGACTTTCAGTGCACCAGCGTCGTGCCCGCGCAATTCACCGGGGCGGTGGTCGTGGACATTGTGCTGTACGGAACCGAGTTAGGTGGTCCCACGCGGAGCACCATCACTGACGGGCGAAACGATCAGCCGTCTATGCGGGAGTTTTTCGACGTTCAGCCCATGCCGCCATTGGTCATTGTAGATCCCGTGACCCTTCCGGCCGCGACGATCAACGTGCCCTACACGTATGCCTTTACCGCCCAGCACGGGGCGCCGCCCTATGTTTCGTGGCAGGCGTCGGCGGTTGCCGTGGTACCGCCCCCGCCGGCACTGGTGATGAATCACAATGTTCTGCAGTTCACGCCCACGACTGCGAGCTTTCCGGCCCAACCTGTGAACTTCGATGTGACAGTCCAGGTGACAGACAGTGCAATGGCCACGGCGGTTGTAGTCTTCACGATCCCGATCAATTCACCGGCAGCGGGTTTGCAGCCGCTTCAGGTCACCACGCCAAGCCAGTTGCCGAGCGCGGTAGAGCTCACCCCGTACGGGGCGGTCTCGTTCAACGCGATCGGCGGAACGCCGCCCTATTCATGGGGTAACCTGAACTGGATATTGCCGCCTGCCGCGAGCGGGCCGTTGTCGGGGATGGGGTTCATCCCGCCGTCCATGTTCGGAGGGCAGCCAGCCGCTGGTACCGCCGGCACCTACGCGTTCACCCTTACCTGCACTGACAGCACCGTGCCACCGCTGTCGACAACCGCGACTTTCTACGTCAATGTGAGCCCAGCCAATACCGCGGTCGTCATCGTGACGCCGACAATGCCCGGCGCGCTTGGCGCGCCGCCGGTGGGGCTTGAAACCGCACCGTATAACTCCGGGCAGCCGTTCCAGTTCTCGGCGACAGGCGGGTACGTCGGCCCGCCGGGGCAGGAGTATCTGTGGTCGGTCGTACAGGGCCAACTGCCGGCAGGGTTGTCATTGAACCCCAGCACCGGGGAGCTGTCCGGCACGCCCTCCGGCGGAGGCACGTATCAGTTCACGCTGCGTGCTTCGGACGGTGCGTTTCCTCCGGCCACTGGCGACAGCCAGTTTGAGATCACGATCGATCCGCTGATTCCGACACCGTTGCAGATCTCGAATGGCGCTAACCTTCCACCGGGATCGGAAGGCAACCCGTACCGGCAACTGCTCACGGCGCAGTACGGAAAGACGCCATACACGTGGCAGATCAAGCAGGGGAGCGCGTTGCCGGCTGGCCTGGCGATTGATCAGCAGACAGGCGAAATCGTCGGCGTCATCGACATCGGCCAGGCCTCGCCGCCGACACAGGACTTTGTGTTTACAGTGGAAGTCCTGGACGGATCGGTCGTGCCTGAGGTTGCCGAGAAGGCCTTCACCTTGAACATTGCCGCCTTCGTGCCGGGGCCACTCACGATTACCAACAACGCCGACCTGCCGCAGGCCGGTGCGTTCAGCCCCTACAGTGTGCGAATCTACGCAACCGGTGGATCGCCCGTGGACCCGCAGAATCCGTATTTCTTCTCGGTGAAGCTTGGCTCGTCGTTGCCCGCCGGGCTGATCCTGGAGGCCGACGGCAGGCTGCACGGCACGCCCGGCACACAGGGCAGCCACACCTTCACGATTGAAGCCTTCGATGGCGCCGGCAGCACGGTGTCGAAGGAGTTCACGCTGCAGATCAACGGGCTGAGCGAAGGCGGCGGCGCGACCATCAAGCGCGGGAAACAGACCGTGGAGCTGGTGCCGTTCTGGGAAGCCTGCTCAGTCGGCCCTGGCGGCAGTAGTTCAGGCCTGTTGTTGATTGCCGCCTTGACAGCAATGACTCTAGTCGCAAGACGCCGAAAGGCCTGAATCGGCCACAAATGAGCCGAGAAGGCGCCCCCGATGGTGGCGCCTTTGGATTCAAGGGCGCTGATTTCCTTGCCCGTCCGCGGATCATAGGTAAGATCAAGGGGCGTAGAACTTTAGCTCTTGTGGGGATGGTCGCGTTGCTGCTTTTGCAGCAACGGCTGGGTTTTGCCCCTTGCGAGAGGCGGCCGAGTCTTTGGA
>CAZNBU010000345.1:0-4240 GCA_964571035.1 uncultured Planctomycetaceae bacterium
TGCTGTCCCAGAGTTCGTCGTGATGGCGAACGATGTGGCGCGCCATCAGCAGCACAGGGTCCGGGCGCTCCAGCGAGGCGATCGCGGAGTCCAGCACGTGCGCACCGATCACGGTGTGCTTCTTCATGAAGTCGAACTCTTCGGGTGTCAGGCGCGCCGGCTTCAGCAGGATGGCGTCGGGGATGCCCACCTTGCCGATGTCGTGCAGCGGCGCCGCGTGGCGAATGCTGGCGACGAAATCCGTGTCGATCTGGTTGCGGTACGGGCCCGAGAGGCTAAGCCGCCGGGCGATGTCACTGCAGAACAGCCCCACGCGTTCCACGTGCGCGCCGGTGTCGGTGTCGCGGCTTTCGGCGAGCTTAGCCAATGCGAGCAGGGACGCGCGCCGGATACGGTTGAGCGCCCGCGAGTCCTCATGCACGCGCTCTTTCAGCGTGGTGATCTCTTTGAGCAGTTGCTCCGGTGTGTCCTTCTTTTCGAGCAGGCGGATCACCTGATCCACGACCTGTGTCGGCTGATACGGCTTTGGGACAAATCCGTCGACGTGGACATTGAGCGCCTGCGCCAGGTCGGCGGTAACGGGGCTGCCTGATGTCAGCATTACGCGCGTGCCGGGACAACGATGGCGGATTTCACTGGCGACGCAAACGCCGGAGATGCCGGGCAGGTTCATGTCGATGAACGCGATGTCAAAGTGCTCAGCCCCGCCAAGCAGGCCCAGCGCCTGCTCGCCCGACTTGCACGCGGTCACGCGCAACTCGGTCTCAAGCGCGGAAGCCAGCAGGGTGGCGAGTTCCGCGTCGTCTTCGACCAGCAACAGATGGGGCAACAGCGACATTGGGTCTCTCAAGTACTCCTGATGCCCAACGTAACATCAAAAGAATCAAATGCGACTAATACCCCATGGGATTTTTGCAAGGTTGCCGGAATTCAACGCGGCGTGTTTGTGGTGGTCAAACGGTGCAAACATCCGTAGTTAAGTAGCTTGTAAACTTTGTGGATAACGCGGGCGCACCCTCAGGGGCGCGCCTGTTTTCACCAACCGAGGAGTCCGTCCCATGAGGACAATGTTCGTTTTTGCCCTGGCGATCCTGCTGGCTGGCGCGGCCTTCACGCAGCGCCCCGGTAACCGCACGCGCGGCGAGCGCCCGGAGCGCGAAAAGCCGGTGCTTGATCCCGCGATGGGTGTGCCCGGCGCCCGCTACTCGGCGCTTACGCCCGACAAGAAGACCGTGGTCTTCACACTGCACGGCGACCTGTGGTCGATGCCGATCGAAGGCGGGCGCGCCACGCGCCTGACGCTGCACAGCGCATACGACTCCCGCCCGCTAGTGACGCCCGACGGCAAAGAGATCGTCTTTGTCTCGGACCGCGAGGGCAGCTACGACCTGTACGTGATGCCGATCGACGGCGGCCTTCCGCGCCGCCTGACCTTCCATAACGCAACCGACGTGCCAAGCGGGTTCACGAGCGACAGCAAGAACGTGCTGTTCACCACCACCCGCGCCATGGGTTGGAACCGCGGCGGCGTGACCGACGTGTGGTCCGTGCCTCTGACTGGCGGCACGCCCCAGCGCCTGACGTTCACCGGCGGCAACTCCGCCACCACGCCGGACAACGGCTCGACGCTCTACTTCGTGGGCGGCAGCAGCGACAGCAAGGTGCAGGAGTACGAAGGCACCGCCAATGATCGCCTGTTCGTGCAGCGCGATGGTCAGCCCCCCGAAGAGATCCTGAGCTACCGCGGCAACTCGCGCGAGCCCAGCATCAGCCCTGACGGCAAGCGCCTGTACTTCACGCGCGAGGTCAAGGGCAGCTTTGAGCTGTTCGTGTGCGACACCGACGCGCAGTCGTGCGAGCAGCTGACCAACCTCGGCGAAGACGGCATGAGCGGCGTTGCCTACGCGCCGGACGGCAGCATGGCGGTCTTCACCTGGAAGTTCTACCTGTGGTCGCTTGACCTCACCGCCAAGGACGCAAAGCCCAAGCTGATGAAGGTCGAAATCCGCGAAGACACCCGTGGCGACGGCGAAGTCGAGCGTCGCCTGGACCAGGGCATCTCGCGCGCCGCGCTAAGCCAGGACGGCCGCCAGATCGTGTTCAGCCTCGCGGGCGACCTGTGGATCATGGATTCCAACGGCGGCGAAGCCCGCCAGATCACCAACGACGAGTTCGCCAACGAAAACCCCAAGCTCAGCCCCAGCGGCAAGACCGTCAGCTTCTACAGCAACCGCAGCGGCAACAGCGACATCTGGCTGATCGACATCAACGGCCAGAACCTGCGCCAGTTCACCAAGGACCCCGCCGACGAGTTCTTCCAGAGCTGGAGCCCGGACGGCCAGAGCATCGCGTTCTGCAGCACGCGCAGTGGCAACAAGGACATCTGGGTGCAGCGCCTTGATTCCGAAGCCGCCACGCAGCTCACCAACGACCAGGCCAACGATGACGACCCGGTGTTCAGCCCGGACGGCCGCTACATCGCCTTCGACAGCGGGCGCAGCAACCCGCAGGGCGCCGACATCTGGATCATGGACGCCAATGGCGCCAACCAGCGCCGCGTGTACGGCAGCAACGCGATCGACGAGGTGCCGGTGTTCAGCCCGGACGGCCGTTTCATTGTGTTCGACCGCGTGATCCGCGGCGGCAACTTTGTCCGCCAGGAACTCTACATGACTGACCTTGCCGGCAGCGGCGAGGTTCGCGTCGCCTCGGGCGCTTACGCCAGCTTCACACCCGACGGCAAGGAGATTCTGTTCGTGGACAGCCGCGGCAAGCTCAACTACGCGCTTACGCCGGCCGGCATCCAGAACGGGCGCAGCGTGCCGTTTGTGGCTGTGCGCAAGACCACGCAGCGCGCAGAGATGCTGAAGGCGTTCGATGAAGCGCACCAGGCGTTTGAAGGCAACTTCTACGATCCCAAGTTCCACGGCAAGGACTGGGCGGCGCTGGGCAAGCAGTACCGCGCGCTGGTGGAAACCGCGGGTTGCCGCGAAGAAATGCTGTACTACCTCAACCGCATGGTGGGTGAAGTCAGCGCCAGCCACACCGGCGCCAACGCCCGCACCACAGAGGCTGAGCGCGAAGCGACCGGGTACCTGGGCGCAGAGATCGTGCCCGAAGACATGTCGCGCGGCCGCCAGCGCCTGAAGGTCGTTAGTGTTGAGAAGGACGGCGCCGCCGACAAAGCCTGGATTCGCGAAGGTGACTATATCGTCGGCGTTGAGCGCAGGCCGCTGCGCAAGGAAGACAACTTCTACGCGCACCTCGACGGCACGGCGGGCAAGGAAGTCAGCCTATTTGTCGCCGACAATCCTGAAGGCAACAACCTGCGAGAAGTGAAGGTCACACCCGAGAGCTTCGGGCAGCGCCGCCAGCGCCTGTACATGCAGTTCGTGATGGAAAACAAGCAGGCCACGGCGCGCGAAACCCGCGGGCAGGTGGCGTACGCGCACATCCCGGCCATGAACGGAGGCGCGCTGAACGCCTTTACCGCCGAGATTTCCAACCCGGCGACGCAGCGCGCGAAGGCGCTGATCATTGACGTGCGCGACAACGGCGGCGGCAACATTCACAACCAGCTTGTGGACCTGCTGTCGCGCAAACCGTTCGCCTACATCCAGACCCGCGACGGGCGTCGCATCAACCAGCCCACAGCGTTCTGGGATCGCCCCGTGGTTGTGCTGATCAACGAGCGCAGCTACAGCGACGCGGAGGTTTTCCCGCACGCGCTGAAGGTGCTCGGCCGCGCGACCATCGTCGGCGTGCAGACACCGGGCGCGGTGATCGGCACCCGCAACATCACACTGAGCGACGGCACAAGCTGGCGCCTGCCGATGAGCGGGTTCTACAACTGGGACGGCCAGAAGCAGGAGCACAACGGGTGCACGCCCGACATCGAGGTGCAGATCAGCCCAGCCGACCTGCTGGCCGGCAAGGACACGCAGCTCGAAAAGGCGATTGAAGTGGCACTGGAGCTGGTGAAGAACGGGCGCAAGCCGTCAACCGCGGAGCCCAAGCCCGAGCAGCCAACCCAGCCCACAAAGCCGGAAAAGACCGGCGAGTTCATTGAGCCGGTGGCTTTGCCCTGGGAGTAGCGTCAGCGGAAACCGGAGCCCCCGACGCAAGTCGGGGGCTCTTGCTTTGGCGCGCGGTCGCGACATCGCGGGCATCTTGAGCAGGCCCCGTCCCATCGTACTGTCACTCGTATGCCCAACCCCACCTCAATGTTTCTGGATCACCC
>CAZNBU010000346.1:0-4233 GCA_964571035.1 uncultured Planctomycetaceae bacterium
AGGCCATGCTGGAGCTGACCGACGAAGAGCTGAAGTCGGAGCAGGCGCAGTCGTACCTCGCTTCAAACCTGCACTACAACAAGATGTATAGCGAGCTTTCCGACTTCGAAGGCAAGTGGAGCGCGCTGGCCAAAGCCGCCAGCGTCAAGAACGAGAACGAAGACGTTAAGGCTGCGCGGACAAAGTACGAAGCCGCGCGCGACAACGCCGAGTTCACCGACGAAGACAAACAGAAAGTGAACCAGGAACCGCGCGGCCCGGACGAGCCGCCCCCGTACATGGATTAGAATGCGAACGGGCGGGAGGGCGACCTCCCGCCTTCCTTTTTGTTGCGCGCGCCCCTGGGATGTGGTTCCCTTGGGCTGGAATAACGGAGGTTAGCCATGGGTAAGGTGTTCAAGATGCTGGTCGCGTGCTTCGCGGTGGTGGGGGTGCTCGCCAGCGCCGGTGTGGGGTACGTCTACGCGACCAACGGTGAGTTGATGAACCAGTTCTGGGCCGTGAAGGACGATTTCAAAGCCGTCCCGCCCGAGCGCCGCCAGGAAGTGGTGGCGGAGCTGCCCGCGCGCATCACCTTCGAGCGCGAGGTGCGCGAAGACATGAGCGCCCTGCCCGAAGAGCGCCAGAAGGAGCTCTACGAACAGCTTGCCAAAAGCCGCGACGCGGTGTTCGCCCAGTTTCAGGATCGCATCAAGGCGGAGGCTGAGATCGTGCGCAAGGCGACCGAAGCCGAGAAGGCGATCGGCGCCGTGACCAGGACGATCGAGGCGAAGCTCGGCAAGGTGGACGTCGGCATCGACCTGACCGGCCGCTCCAAGGCGCCGAAAGTGGATAACCTCGCGGGCGTGACCCGCGCGCGGGGCGACCTGTCACGCGCACGGCTTTCCTACGGCGAGGCGATCAGCAACGGCGGCGAGCGCGTGCCGCTCGCGGTGGGGGTGCTGGAAGCGTTGGACCGGCTTGGCGATGAAGTGCAGAAGGCGCGTGGCAAGAACCTGACGAGCAGCGAGGAGGATCGGCTGACGGACATCATCACCGACGCCAAGGCAACGCTGTACGACATGAAGCAGACGCCGGGCCTGGCTTCCGATCCGGATGGCCGCAGGCTGCTGCAAAGCGTGCCGGCGAAGTTGTCGAAGTAGCGAGTCCCGAGGACCAAACACTTTGCATGGATGGGCCCGACAATCTTGTCGGGCCGCCTTCATTTGCCGCCAGCCAGCGCTTCGTCGATATAGCTCCGCGGCACGCCGATTTCCGCGACCACGATCTTGCCGCAGAAGCTGGGCCCGGCTTTGTCGTAGAAACCCGGTTTGGCGGCGATGAACGTGACCGTCACCTCCGCCCGCACGCTCACACCCAGCACGTCGCCGGTGTTCGCGTCCAGCCCGCTGGGGATGTCCACCGCCAGCACAGCCGGCCCGGCTTCGTTGATCGCCTGCACGGCGGCGCGGTAGGGGTCTTCCAGCGCGCGCGTCAGGCCGGTGCCGAACAGCGCGTCCACGATCAACGGCGCGGCGCGCAACCCGGCGCGGATGGCACGCACGGCGTGCTCGTCGGCCAGCGGCTCAATGTTTGCGCCCAGGGCGCGCAGCAGGCGCACGTTCGCCTGCACGTCAGGCGACGCGGTTTCAAGTTTCGCAGCGTCACCGACGTACAGCACGCGCACCGCAAACCCGCGGTTAAGCAGCGTGCGCGCGATGGCGAACCCGTCGCCGCCGTTGTTGCCGGGGCCGCAGAAGATGCATGTGGGCTCCGGAAACTGGTGCAGCGTCTCTTTCCAGCGTGCAAGCTCTTCGACGTTCCGCGGGATGTCGTCCTTGCTGCCCGGCGAGCGCAGCTTGTTCAGCGCCCGCTGCACGCCGTGAAGCCGCAGCACACGCTCGCACTCGTCGGCGCAGGCGCGAGCCGCGTTTTCCATCAGCACGAACGACGGGATGCCGAACTCTTCTATGGCGCGGCGATCCAGTTCGCGCACCTGTTCGCGGGTGAGTGTGTTTTCACGCGCCATTCAGGTACGCTAATAAGGAAGCAACCGGGGACAAGCATGGACGACCCGTTTGAGCCCATCCGCGAGCCGCTGGCCGGCGCAACTCTGGAAGTATACGTGAGCACCTGGTGCTTCGACTGCCGCCGCCTCAAGGGTTTTCTCGACGAGCACGATGTGCCGTACACCACGGTCAACATCTCCCACGACGGCGACGCGGCGCAGAAGCTGGAAGCCGAGACGGGCAAGCGCGGCGTGCCGTACGTGCTGGTCAACGGGCGCCGCTGGGTGGCTGGGTACCACCGTGGATTACCGGGCAAGTTTGATCCTGCGTTGTTTGTTCGCGAGCTTGGTGAGGCGGTTGCGGCCTTATCCTGAACAACCGGCACGCGACGATGGCACGAGCGCAACGGCGCGACGGAGATAGCTTGGTCTGTGTGGTTTCTTGCCTCGCACGTGCATTGAGGTTAGACCTTCGCGATGCCTTACGATGTCCAGGTCCGCGTCCGTTATGCCGAAACCGACCAGATGGGCGTGGTCTACCACAGCAACTACATCGTCTATTTCGAGATCGGGCGCACCGAGGCGATGCGGCAGATCGGCATCGCCTACGCCGAGCTTGAGCAGCGCGGGTACATGCTCGCGGTGATCGAGACGCACGCCAACCACAAGGGCAGCGCGCGCTACGACGACCTGCTGACAGTGCGCACGTGGCTTCGCGAAGTCACCAAGACACGCCTGCGTTTCGAGTACCACGTGCTGAAGGGCGACACAGTGCTCACGACGGGTCACACCGTACTTGCCTTTCTTGGCAGGAATAACGACATGCGTCCTGTACGTTGCCCGCCCGATGTTGAACAACTTGCACAACGCGCGCTGGAGCCATCCGCAAGCGCCTAACTTCCCACCCGCCAACACGTTGCTTCGCCTGACCAAGAAAGAGGAATACCGGCATACGCCGGGTGGGTTCGTTCTTCATGCGGGGCGGCAAACGCCGCGCGACGTTTGAAAGGACGAGCATGCGTTTCCTGATCGCAATCAGCGCCGGGTTGATCCTGTTCCTTGCCGGATGCCAGACCTCCGCAACGCACGTCACCAGCGGCAGCGCGGGCGAAGGGTTCGAGCAACTAGATCGCGTCGACAGCCTTGCGGTGCTTCCCGTGAAGTTGCCGACCGAGTTCCACGGCAACTACGACCCTGAACAACTCGACCGCTACCGTCGCGACTGGCCGATGGCCGGCGCGCGCCTGATCGCCGACGGCGTTACCGAGGAGACCAGCCGTCACACGCTGGCTGCGCCGGTGATCGACAACCCGAAAACCGGGTACTACTTCGTGCTGGAGATCAGCTACCTCGACCTCGGCGACGCTGAAGTGAAGGTCGGCAGCGCGCTGGGCGGCGACAAGGAAGGCTGGAGCCACGTGATCGCCACCGGCCGCATCATGAACGCCGAAAGCGGCGCGGAAGTTGTTGAGTTGAAGTTCAACCAGAGCTCCGGGTTCAACGCCGGCCCTCCGTTCGAAAACGACATGGCCGCCATCGGCGAGAAGCTGGGGGAGTGGCTGAACGAGAATCGCTAAGCGTACTTCACGAGGGGCACACCAGGGAGGTTACACCATGCGTATCGCGATCGTACTTGCGACAGCAGCCCTGCTGTTGTCCGGGTGTGTGGTAGGTGTCGGACACCACCGCGGCCACTGGCACAAGCGCCACGGGTGGCACGTTGGTTTCGGGTACCGCTCACACCACCACTGGAATTCGTCCGGCCCCGCGTACGGTGAGATTGACCGCATCCGCGAACTGAAGGTGCTGCCGGTCAATCTGCCCGCCGAGATCGAGGGCGACTACACGCCGGACGAACTGAAAGAGTACCGGCAAGAGTGGCCGGAACGCGCCGCCGAGTTGATCGCGGAAGGCGTCACCGACGGCACTGAAGGGTACGTCGACGCCTCGGTCGAAGAGATGCGCCCGACAACCGGGTACTACATCGAGATCACGATCGAAACGCTCGACATCGGCGAGAGGGTCGATGAGCCCGACCCCGAGAACGAAGACACCTGGAGTGATGTCTTCGCGCGCGGGCGGCTGATCAACGCCGGCACCGGCGAGCTCGTGGCGGAGATCAAGTTCCGCGAGAGCTCGTCCCGCGCCGATGAGCCCAGGTTCGAAGCCGACATGACCCGGATCGGCGAAAGCCTGAGCACCTGGTTCAACTCCAAGCAGGAGGTCGAGTACGCGCAGCCTTCCCC
>CAZNBU010000347.1:0-4189 GCA_964571035.1 uncultured Planctomycetaceae bacterium
CCGGCTTGATCTTCATTTTCTCTGTCACGATGGTGCTGAGCAGCGCGTCAATGTGGTCGCGGTGCTGTGGCCCGGCGCCGGGGAGACCTAAGTCAACGCGATCGATGCCGAGTTTTTCCATCAAACGCAGGATGTCTATCTTCTGCTCAACCGTTGGATTGATTGCCGAGGGGCTTTGCAGCCCGTCGCGCAGGGTCTCGTCGTCGAAGGCGACGGGTTTCTTGCGGTCGAAAATGGGGTCGTGGCCGGAGCGGTTCCAGTCGTGGATCAGCTCGGTTTCATTGAGGGTGGGTGTGGTCATCTGCTCCTCCGTCCCGCAAACGGCCTAACGTGGGCGTTCGCGGGTAGTATTCCCCAGTATAGAGGCATGCGGGAAACGGGGAAGGGTTTGGGCGTAGTGGCTGAAGCTTTGCAGGAAGGGCCTGGAGGCGGGAGCTTGGAGCTACTGCATTGCCGTTGCCTTTGCTCCCGCCTCCAAGCTCCCGTCTTTCCCGCAATCGCACTCGCTTGCATCGTAAATACCGGGCGACCATACTCCGCCCCGAGGAGAGCGTAATGAGACGTTTGTTCCCGCTGATTCTGCTGCTTGCCGCCGCGTGCCACACCAGTGTTCAGCCGATCGAGCCTTCCGAAGCCTTCCGCAACGCGCTTGACGAAGTCATGCAGCGCCAGCCCGATGCCATGAAGGTCAAGCCGGACGCGCTGGCCGGCCGCCGCGAGCCGGTGGTCCTGCGCATGACGCTGGAAGACTGCATTGAACTGGCGATGGCGCACAACCGCGTCATCCTGTTTGAGCGACTGTCTGCAGAGCTTGCGGCGGCTGACGTGGTGCGCTCACGCGCCAACCTGGATTTCCGCGTCGGCGCCAGTGTGGGGTACAACCGCGAAGAGGCGGAGATTCAGCAGCGCTTCCCCGGCGACGCCCGCGACAAGGAAATCAACGCGGTCACCGACTACGGAATCAACGCGACGCTGCCGTTCGCAAGCGGCACGACGCTGGAGTTCCAGGGCGGGTTTGTGCGGCGCGACACCAACAACCCGTTCAGCGCGTTCGAGTTCTTTCCCGACGCCGCGATCACCGTGCGCCAGGCGCTGCTGAACGGCGTCGGTCTGGTGCCGAACCTCGGCAACACCTGGATCGCCGAGAACAATGAGCTGATCGCCAACTGGCAGGTGGAGGCTTCACGCAACCAGCAGGCGTTCGCGGTGGCGATGGCGTACTGGAACCTGGTTGAAGCCGAGGGCGAACTTGCGGTGTTCCAGGCGCAGGCCGACCTCGCCCGCGACGCGCTGGACCTTGCGCAGAAGCGCGTGGACGCCGAAATCGGCACCACGCTCGACGTGCTGGAACAGCGCACCAACCTTGAGAACACGCAGGTGCAGATCATCACTGCCGAGGCGCTGGTGGAGCAGCGCACCGACGAGCTTCTCTACGCGATCCACCCTGACCTGCTGCACGGGTACGCGATGTTCGAGAACTACCGCATCGTGTTCGACACCATGACCGAAGCCGACCCGCAACGCGCCGGCGGCGACGAACCAGCGCAGATGGCGGAAGTGCAAGCCGCGCTGCGCCGCCGCCCCGAGATTCGCATGGCGATGAAGCGCATCGAGAACGCCGGCATCAGCGTGCAGCTTGGCGAATACGGGTTGCTGCCGACGCTGGACCTCGAAGGCACCTTCGGCAACAGCGGCAGCGGCATCGATTTCGACGAAAGCTGGGAGAACTTCTTCGAGTTCAAGAACCTGAATTACGGGTTCCGCCTCAACTTCAGCGTCCCGCTGCAGAACAGCGCGGCGCGGGCGAACATGACTTCAGCCGAGATCAACAAGCGCAACGCGATCCTGTCGGCGCGCGACACCGAGACCACGATTATCCTTGAAGTGGTCAGCGCGGTACGCTCGATCCGCACGGCGCGCCGCGCGATTGAAGCCGCAACCGCAGCCCGCGGCAGCGCCCGCGCCCGCTTTGAAGCCGAGCAGGAACGCGAGCAAGCCGGATTGAGCACGGGCTTCGACGTCAAGCGCGTGCGCAACGAGCTGGCGACGGCTGAGTTGCAACTGGTGAAGGCGCGCATCGGCATTGAGCGCGCAAGGCTGGAGTTGCAGACAGCCACCGGCGAGCTGGGCCGGTAAGTTCATCAGTGAGAACGGCAACAACGGTCACGATTATTAGGACAGTCAGGATGGGCAGGACCAATCCTGATCATCCTGAAAATCCTGACCGTCTTTCTCCGCGCCTCTGTGCTCTGCGGTGAAATCAGGCGGCCAGGTCGCGTGGCTGGGCCTCGCGCTCGTGCTTCTCGGCCAGCCGTGCTTCGACAACCCGGTCAAAGCGTCGCAGCAGGTGGCGGGCGATCGGGATGCTGACTACCAGCGCGCCGAGCCAGATGAAGATGGCGTACTCTTCCACCCAGCGCACTGTGGCGGCTGCGAGAAACCCCAGATAGGCGTAGGCCGCTGAGGAGATCAGCGCGCCGAGCACAGCCCCGGTCAGCACTCGCCCGGTGCCCACGCGGCGCAGGCCGGCGGCTGCGGGCATGAAGCGCCCGATCCATGGCAGGAAGCGGCCGAAGGTGATCATCGGGATCGCCCAGCGGTGCATCCCGGTCTGCATGACCTCAAGGCGCATCCGGCCTTTCTCGGATTTCACGATGCGCTCAATCCACCCGGCGCGCCAGCGGCCGATGGAGAACAAGATGGCGTCTGATGCAAAGCTGCCGGCTGCACCCGCAAAGATGACGCCGAGTAATGAGACGCGCGACTCAACACCGGCCAGCACGCCGCCCGCGACGACGAACGACTGCAACCCGGACTGGTCGATGAGGGTGCCAAGGCCGATGGCGAGGTAGCCGTATTGCTCGACCCAGGCTTTTACTGTTTCCCAATCCATGGGGTGTCCGCGCGGTTTCCGCTACAATAACGTCGCCGCGACGAAACAGTTTCCCATGGGCGACCTGAGAGATATTCCCACGCCGTGCCTTGTCCTCGACCGCGGGGCGCTGGAGGCAAACACGCGCTTCATGGCGGAGCGCGCGAAGACCCTCGGCGTGCGCCTGCGCCCGCATATGAAGACCGCCAAGTCGGCGGACATCGCGCGTGTTGCGACGGCTGGGCAGTTCGGCGGGATTACCGTCTCTACACTGGCGGAGGCGGAGTACTTTTTCGCCAACGGGTTTGCGGACATCACTCTCGCGGTCGGGTTCCTGCCGCAACGCGCGGCGCAGGCGCTTGAGCTGGCGGCGCGCGGCGCGCGCTTGACGCTGCTGGTGGACAATGAAGCGGCAGCGCGCGAGATGCCGCCCGAGCTGCCGGTGCTGATCGAGGTGGATAGCGGCGACCACCGCGCGGGCGTGGCGCCGGACTCGGACGAGTTGCTGACCATCGCGGCGCTGCTGGCGGGCCGCGGCGTGCGCGTAGCCGGAGTGCTGACCCACGGCGGCCACAGCTACGGCGCGCGGACGCGGGGCGAAATCATTGCTATCGCGCGTGAAGAGCGCAACGCGGCGGTGCACGCAGCCGGCCGACTGCGCGAAGCCGGGTTCAAGATCGACACTGTAAGCGTCGGCAGCACGCCGACCTGCACGCACGCGGATGACTTTGACGGTTGCACCGAGATGCGGCCGGGGGTGTACATGCTTGGCGATCTCGACCAGACGGGGCTGGGCTCGGTGCCGCGCGAGCGTATCGCGGCGACTGTGCTGACCAGCGTGATCGGCGTGTATCCGGCGCAGAACAAGGTGATCGTGGATGCGGGCGGGCTCGCGCTGAGCAAGGACGCCAGCGCGCAACGCCACGGCGAGCGCATAGGGTACGGCCTCGTGCTCGACCTACAGGGCAACCCAATGCAAGGCGCATGGGTGTTCGCGTGCAGCCAGGAACACGGGCAGATCACCGCCGAAACGCCGCTGCCATGGGACCGGTTGAAGGTCGGCACCAAGCTGCGAATCCAACCCAACCACATCTGCATGACAGCCGCCGCGCACCCCGGCTATCACGTGATCGAAGGCGGTACCAAAGTAGAAGCCTGGTGGCCCCGCGTGAACGGTTGGGGCTAGGCCGCCTTACCCTAGTAGTGGGGCGGGCAATCCTGCCCGCCCGAAAGTCTACGCGCGGGCAGGATTGCCCGCGCCACTTCAAGACAAGCCTGCATCATCATGCAATTCGTTTCAGTGACTGCGCGCCGTTG
>CAZNBU010000348.1:0-4180 GCA_964571035.1 uncultured Planctomycetaceae bacterium
GCGGTTTCCAAAACCGCAGGTTGGGGGTTCGATTCCCTCCCGCCGTGCCAGAACTGAGGGCAGCCGCTTGGGTCAGCCCGATGCGGCTGCCCGGCAGCAAACGCAGCAGAGAGACGGATATGGCGTTGTTCGAAAGTTATCGGCGTGGCGCAGGACGCAGGGGTCGCTCATTCGCGACGTTCCTGTTGCTCGCGCTGCTTGCCTGGATGAGCTACGCCTTCATGGAATACGGCAACACGCGCCTTGACCGCCTGCTGCAACTGGAAGACCCGATTTTCGGCCGTCCGCTGATCCAGGGCGGCGGTGAGTTGACCGAGTGGGTGACCTGGAGCGTGTTCATCGCGCTCGGCATCTTCATCGGCGGGCTGGTGCTGCTGCGCTGGTGGTTGAACCGGCCGCGCTTTGCGGACCTGCTGATTGAAACAGAGGCGGAGCTCAAGCGCGTGCGCTGGGCCCCGCGCAAGGAAGTAAACCGGGCTACCGGCGTGGTGCTCTACTTCGTGCTGTGGTTCGCCATCGTGATGTTCGTGTACGACCTGACGTTCACGATGGGCACCGGCATGCTGCAGGGCCAGAGCTGGCAGCAGGTCGGATGGGGCCGTGTCGTGACGATGGTGTTCCGGATGGACAGTGAAACCCAAGACCAGAGCCAATAGATGCCGGAGACCCAGTCCATGAAGATGTGGTATTGCCTGCGGGTGCAGAGTTCGCGCGAGGAGAAGATCAAGGAAAACCTCGAGAAGCGTGTGAAGGCGCGCGGCTTGGAAGGCCTGTTTGACCGGATGGTCATCCCGATGGAGACGGTGCAGGAGATCAAGGGGGGCAAGAAGCGCGAACGCAAGCGCAAGATGCACCCCGGCTACCTGTACCTCGAAATCGAGACGGATGAAGACAACACCGAAAGCGCCGACCAGCGCTGGAAGATCAACGGCGACGCGTATCACCTGATCCGCGAAACGCCGGGCGTGGGGGACTTCGTCGGCGACCGCGACCAGCCGGTGCCGATGACGGAAGACGACGTGCGCAGAATCCTGCGCATTTCGGAGCCCGCAGAAGAAGGCGAAGAGAAGGTACTGAAGGTTGAGTTCAGCAAGGGTGACGCCGTCAAGATCAAGGACGGCCCCTTTGACGGGTTTGAAGGCCACGTGGAAGAGGTGGACCCCGAGGCCGGCCGCGTGCAGGTGATCGTAACGATCTTCGGCCGCGCAACCCCGGTGGGCCTGGAGTACTGGCAGGTCGAGAAGGTTTGAGTGAAGAGGTCAGAGGCTGGAGGTCAGAGTTCAGGATTGGTTCGAGTGTCGCGGGAGCAGTTGTTCCCTGAGCTCTAACCTCCGACCTCTGCCCCCTGCGAGACGCGGAGCGACAGATGGCCAAAGAAATCATGGCGAAGGTCAAGCTGCAGTGTGTGGGCGGCCAGGCTACCCCGGCGCCGCCGGTCGGCCCGGCGTTGGGCCAGCACGGCGTGGCCATCGGCGACTTCGTGAAGCGCTTCAACGACCGCACCCGCGAAAAGATGATGGGCATGGTCGTGCCGGTCGAAATCACCGTGTTCAAGGACCGCAGCTTCGACTTCATCCTGAAGAAGCCGCCGGCCAGTGTGCTGATCAAGACCGAGCTCAAGCTCAAGTCCGGCAGCAAGACGCCGGGGCGCGAGACGATCAAGACCATCACGCAGGAGCAGCTCGCGAAGATCGCTGAAACCAAGATGAGCGACCTGAACGCGGGCAGCCTCGAGGCAGCCAAGAAAGTAATTGCCGGGACCGCCCGCAGCATGGGCATCCTGGTCCAGGGATGAAAAGAGGGTTTTGGGTTACGGGTTTTGGGTTTTGGGGTAACAACGGAGCATCCGTTTTCTAGCCCCTGACCTCCGGCCTCTAACCTCTACCAATCGCGCCCGTGGACTGTCGGCGGGAGGCGAAGTCAGGCAGGAGACAGAGGAACGACTGCCAGGAGAAAAGATGGCGAAGATTTTCAGGGGCAAGAGGTACCGCGACGCGGCCAAGAAAGTCGAGCACGGACGGCGCTATTCACTTGAAGAAGCGATCGATGTGCTTGCGAAGTTCCCCAAGGCCAAGTTCGACGAAACCGTCAATCTCGCGGTCAAGCTGAACGTTGACCCGCGCCAGGCGGACCAGAACCTGCGCGGCGCGATTTCGCTGCCGCACGGTGTCGGCAAGTCGCAGCGCGTGGTGGCGTTCGTTGAAGGCGACGCCGCTGAGCAGGCGCTGGCGGCGGGTGCGGTGGCAGTCGGCGGCGCCGAGCTTGCCAAGCGCATCGAGGAAGGGTGGATGGATTTCGACAAGGCCATCGCCCACCCCAGCCAGATGCGCCACGTCGGCAAGCTGGGTAAGGTCCTCGGCCCCAAGGGGCTGATGCCGACGCCCAAAGCCGGCACGGTGACCGAGGACGTGGTCGCCGCGGTCAAGGAGTTCGCGGCGGGCAAGCTGGAGTTTCGCACCGATTCGGGCGGCAACATCCACATGCCGCTGGGCAAGCGCAGTTTCACGAACGACAAGCTGGTCGACAACCTGCGCCACGTGCTTGAGCACATCAAGAGCATCAAGCCGTCCGCGGTGAAGGGCATCTACATCGCCAAGGTCAGCCTGAGCGGAACCATGACGCCCGGTGTGCACGTAGCCGCGGAGTAGGGAGACGACAGCGTCGCCCTTGGATGCAGGAAAAGAGACGAGAACAGCCATGCCGAACCTGATCAATACACTGCTTGTCGACCAGTACGAGCGCTCGCTTGGCGAAGTCGCTGACGTGGTCGTCATCGACTACAGCGGGTTGAACAGTGAAAAGATGTCCGAGTTCCGGGCCGAGCTGCGCAAAGCCAGCCTGACCATGGAAGTCGTAAAGAACCGCATCGCGGCGCACGCCCTGAAGGAAAAGGGCCTGCAACCGCTGCTGGATTCGGACACCGCGCCGGAAGTGTTCAAGGGCCCCACGGCGTTCCTGTACGGCGCCGAAGGGGCGATTGACGCGGCGAAGTTCGCGACGAAGTGGCTGAAGGACAACGACAAGACCATCTCGCTCAAGGGCGGGCAGATGGGCAACGATGTCCTCAGCGCCGACGGCGTGCGCCAGATTTCGACGCTGCCGGGCAAGAAAGAGCTGCTCAGCAAGATGGCAGGCGGGTTCGTCGCCCTGCCGCAGAAGCTGGCGGCAACAATGCAGACAGGCTACGCCCAGGTGTTGTGGGCGTTCAAAGCGCTGGAAGAGAAGTTGGAAAAGCAGGGCTAACGATTTTGGATTTTCGATTTTGGATTTTGGATTGGTACGTCGCCAGCGGCGACAAGAACAGACGGAGAAGGGTAGCGGAAGAACGGTTTGGGCAGGCGACGTGAGACGCCAATCCAAAATCGAAAATCCAAAATCCAAAATCCGCAATCAGGAGATGGGTCATGCCAGAGGTAGCTGAGAAGGTACAGAAGGTCCTCGACGAAGTGGCCGCGTGGAATCTGCTTGAAGTGCGTGACTTCGTGAAGGCTTTCGAAGAAAAGTTCGACGTTAAGGCGCAGGCCGCCGTGGCCGTCGCAGCGGGTCCGGCAGCGGGCGGCGACGCCCCGGCTGCAGCCGCTGAAAAGACCGAATTCACCGTGGTTCTGGCCAGCATCACCGACCCGGCCAAGAAGATCCCGGTGATCAAGGTCGTGCGCGAGCTGACCAGCCTTGGGCTGGCTGAGGCCAAGAAGCTCGTCGAGGAAGCGCCGAAGCCGGTCAAGGAAGGCGTTCCCAAGGACGAAGCCGAGGCCATGAAGAAGAAGCTCGAGGACTCGGGCGCCAAGGTCGAGCTCAAGTAGCACTCAATCTGCCAGGGGGCGGGAACACCCGCCCCCTGGCAGGCGTTTCACAACTTACAGGGCTCCTGCAATCAGAAGGAGGCGGCTGAAGCCATGGGGATGGCGGAAGCAACCTCGGGAACGCGGGAAGCATCCGACTAAAAGGGCACGTGGTTCCCCACCACGGCGCCCCTTTTGCGTTTGAGGCACCAGACTTCGACGGTCACGGACAGTCACTGTCACAGTCACTAAGGAAAAGCCAATGTCGCTTACCCAGGATACCACGCCCATTCGTCGCTTCGGCAAAGCCGCCGGCCAGGTGGAGTTGCCGAACCTCGTGCAATTGCAGACCGAAAGCTACGCGCGCTTTCTGCAGGCCGACGTGCCGCAGTCGCGCC
>CAZNBU010000349.1:0-4173 GCA_964571035.1 uncultured Planctomycetaceae bacterium
CTTCCGAAGGAAGGCACGACCGTGTCAAAGATCCAGAAGGTCGGCGAGCGCGCCTACCTGCGCTGGAACTTCCCGCGCGGCATCAAAGCCGGCGAGACCAACGAGATGTCCTACAAGGTGCGCGTGCAACTCGACTCGCAGTACACACCGCCCGACGACGAGCCGGGCATGCCCGAGAAGCAATGAACAACCCGGCCCTCAGGGCCGGGTTTTACTTTCGGGTGCGTGCCCCTTCGTTTACCTGTCAAACTGTTCCGCCTATACTCCCGCGCCCGGAGAGCACCCTGCACATGCCCGACCCCGACGCCAGCACAGTCAAGCCGATCACCAGACGCCGCGCGCGCCACAAGGCGCTGCGCGAGATTGACCGCGACCTGGCGGGGCTGGACCAGAAGCTGCGCGAGTTTGCCGGCAAGCCGCCGCGAGCGACGCACTCGAATGACCGGCCGCTGGACACGGCAATTGACCGCCAGATCAAGCGCTTGCTGGCGCTGCGCGAGAAGCCGGACAGCGTGTACTGGAATGCGGAGCTCGACAGCACGGCGGGTCTGGGCGCGCAGTACATCCTGATGATGCACTTTCTTGATCAGGTGGACGTCGAGAAGCAGCGCAAACTCGCGAACTTCACGCGCAACTGGCAGACGCCGGACGGGTTCTGGACCATTCACAAGGGCGGCCCGGGCCACCTGAGCTACACCGTCACGTGCTACTTTGCGCTCAAGGTTGCGGGCGACGATCCCGCCGCGCCTCACATGGTGAAGGCTCGCGACTGGATTCTCGCGCAGGGCGGCGCGATGCGCGTAGGCGTCGAGGCGCGGCTGTTTCTGGCGTTGTTCGGCCAGTACGACTGGGCCGGCGTGCCGCCGATTCCACCCTGGCTTGTGCTGCTGCCGTATCTGCCGCAGTTGCCGGAGGCCCTGGAGAAGCGCACGCTGAACATCTACGACCTGAGCTACTGGTGCCGCATCAGCCTTGTGCCGATGTCGGTGTTGTACGAGACGCGCCCGCTGAAGAAGCTGAAGCACAACATCGACGAGTTGTTCGTCGAGCCGCCGGGACAGCGCCGCTGGAACTTCGAGAGCTACACCGAGCCCGGCATTATGTCGCTTGGAGGGTTGATCCAGCTTGGCGCCAAAGCCGTCAAGAAGTTCGAGTTCGCGATCGGGCCGATCCTGCGCAAGGTCGCTCTGAAGAAGGCGCGCGACTGGATACTCAGTCACCAGGATGACAGCGGCGACTGGGGCGGGATCTACCCGCCGATCATGTACAACCTGCTCGCGCTGCCCCAACTCGGTATCAGCAAAGACGATCCACGCATCAAGCGCGCGTGGAGTGCGCTGGATCGCTTCATGATCTACCACCCTGAATGCGACGGCCTGCACATGCAGGCGTGCGTCAGCCCGGTGTGGGATACGGCTTGGGCGCTGGTGGCGATGGCTGAGGCGGGGTACGACATCAAGCGCCCCGAGTTTCAGCGCGCGACGGACTGGCTTTACGCGCGGCAAATTCTGCGCGACGGCGACTGGGCGATCAAGAACCCCGACGCGATCCCGGGCGGGTGGTGCTTCCAGTTCTACAACGACTTTTACCCGGATCTCGACGACACTGCCGTCGTGCTCTACGCGCTGTTGTGGGGCGGGTTCCCGACCGGCCGCGACGCGCGGGGTGAGCAGACGCGCATCGGGTTGGAGTGGCTGCTGTCGATGCAGAACAAGGACGGGGGTTGGAGCGCGTTCGAGATGGGCGTGGACAAGGACTTGGTCAACCACATCCCATTCAATGATCTCGACAACATGCTTGACCCCAGCACCGCAGACGTGACCGGCCACGTGCTCGAGACGCTCGGTCACTTCGGATTCACGCGCGAGTTCAAGCCGGTGGCGCGAGGGATCGACTACATCCTGCAGACGCAGGAGAAATCAGGCCCAGCCAAAGGCGCGTGGTGGGGCCGGTGGGGAGTGAACTACATCTACGGCGCCCACGGGGCGCTGTGCGGACTGGCGCAGGTCGGCGAGGACATGACCCAGCCATTCGTGCGCGAAGCCGTGGAGTGGCTGTACTCCGTGCAGCAGGAAAGCGGCGCCTGGGGCGAAGATTGCGAGAGCTACCGCGACAAGACGCTCGCCGGCAAGGGCGAAGCCACTCCAAGCCAGACCGCATGGGCGCTGATGGCCCTGATGGCTGCCGGAGAGGTGGACGACCCGCGCGTGGACAAGGGCATTCGCTGGCTGATCAACAACCAGAACCCGCAAGGCGGATGGGCGGAAGACAAGTACACGGGAACAGGCTTCCCCAACGCGTTCTATCTCAACTACCATTTTTATCGCGAGTACTTCCCGCTGATGGCCCTGGCCAGATACCGCAATCTCAAATGTGGATTGAAGGGTGTTTAGCTCCGCAGATGCGTACACCGGGATCTTAGCTTCCCAAGACCGTGCTGATTCACATGACCGAATCGTGGCAAAGCAAGCTTGCATCGCCAACACTCACTGCCGAGGAGTTTCGAGACCTGTTGGCAGAGCGAGTTCGTGAGCGGTTGGCCAACGTGCAAATTGAGATAACCGGTCCTGAGGACTTTCGGTTGGCGGCGCCCCATAGGCAGTCTGAAGTTCTGGTGCACACGGGCAATGCATACATGGACCTGGGCGACGAGTGGGAACAGCGTCTGGAAGTCCTTGAGGGACACCTAAGGTCGGCACTGCATTCGTGGCGGGAAGCCAACGACGAAGGTCCTCCGGTTGCACTTGATGAAATCGTCCCGCGTCTCAAGGACCACTTGTTCTTCGAGCAGGATGAAGTCGACCAGGACTATCTGAAGGCGCTGAGGCGCATCCACCTTGCTGCCGATGTTTACGTGACCTTTGCGCAGAGCACCGGCGAGGGATTCTCATTTCTTACCACGTCAGAACTTGTGGACCTGAACCTGAACGACCGGGAATTGGTTGCGGCGTCGGTGCGCAACATGCGAGCCCGAATGGATGACGTTGAGTGCCGAGGTTCCGGTCCCGTCTACATGCTGTCCTGCGGCGGAAACTATGAGGCATGCCTGCTGCTCGACACGGAGATATGGACCTCGGTTGCTGCATTGGTCGATGGGGACATCGTTGCCGCTGTGCCTGCGCGCGACCTACTGTTTTTCACCGGAGCAGATTCAGAAATCGGGCTTAGAGAGCTGCGCCAATCAGTGAATCGGGCGATGGACGGCGGGTTATCCTACTTTGTGTCGGACCGTCTGCTGAGGTATCGCCACGGAGAGTGGCACGAGTACGATGCCTCCACCGCGTAGCGTGTCGAGCTTACGCTCAGGGCTCCCTGCCCTTGTGAATCGAGTATGGAAGCACTAGTCGCCCAGAAACCCTTTGAAGAAGGCATTGAGAAGCTGATCGTTCGGCTTCGGCGTGCTGAGTTGCCTGACAACGTCTTCAACCTCTACCGCGAGACGCACCCTGAGCTTGACGTTCGCGGCGGCGCGGCGAAGCGTCGTGAGAACCTGCGGCGCTACTTCAAGGCGATCCGTGAGCCGAAGTACGCGTTCATTGGGTTGGCGCCCGGGTACCGCGGCGCGCGATTTACCGGCGTGCCGTTCACGGACGAAGACCGCATTTGTTTTCCGGGTTCGTGCTACGACCGTACATCGACGCGCGAGCGGCCGTACCGCGAGGCGTCGGCTGGCGTGGTCCTGGACGTGCTTGGCGCATCCACGGATGTCTTGTGCTGGAACGTTGTGCCGTGGCACCCGCATGAGGCCGGCGAGCCGCTTAGCAATGCCGATCCCGATGCGGAGACCATTGGGTACGGCCTTGAGGTCATGGAGTTCCTGTTCCAACGCCTGTACCCGAACACGCGCCCGGTGGCCGTGGGGCGGGTGGCTGCGGAAGCGCTGGCGAACCTGCGCGTGAACGGAAAGCCGGTGGATGTAGCAGCCGAACTGCGCCACCCCGCCCGCGGCGGCGCACCCGAATTTCGCGCGCAAGCGGCGGAACTGCTTGGGCGCGACCTGTCAGAGAGCGACTAGGAGTTCCGCGGGCTGTTAAACGCGTCCGGTTGCGTGTAGCTGTAAAGGTCGTGCACGCCGCCTTCGCGCTGGGCACTTGGGCTGCGCAGCTCGAAGCGCAACTCACCGCTTGCGAGCTTGCTGTGCAGGTCCGGCACACTGCGGGCCCCGACATCCTG
>CAZNBU010000350.1:0-4170 GCA_964571035.1 uncultured Planctomycetaceae bacterium
GTCAACTTCAGCCTTGTTTCGGCGAGAGAAGAAGGGTGTTTCGCCGACGACGCTTTTCTTGGGGACGTCGGTGCGTTTGATAGCGGACTCGAGATCCCGAAGCATTGCCGTTGCATTCTCTGGTCGCTTGCCTAAGTGCTTTGACAACCCAGCCCTCAGCAGGTTGCCCACCGCGGGAGGAACATCATTGCGACCAAAGATCGGCTCCCAATGTCCGTCGTAAGGCACGCCAGCGAGCATTCGATAGATGACGGCGGCAGCCGAATAGATGTCGGCGCGCTGATCGACGGGCTTTCCTTCTCTCTGCTCCGGCGCGATGTAGTCTCGCGTACCGATAGCCTTGCCGATCATGGACTGACGCAGTTCTTCCTCGTACACACCGATTGCCAGGCCGAAATCGACAAGCTTCAACGTCTTGGGTGTTGTCTTGTTAGCCTTCGCGATGAGGATGTTTTCCGGCTTGATGTCGCGGTGGACGATCTTGTTTCGGTGCAGGTAATCCAGCGCACCGAGCAGCCTTCGTGCAACCCACATCGTGTTGGTCAGCGTGATTGGCTTGCCCGCTGATTCCCGCTTCTGAATCCACTGGCGCAGGTTCATGCCGTCCACGAACTCCATGGAGATGAACAAGGTGCTGTCGTACTGGTCCACGTCATAGACGCGCGCAATGTTTTCGTGCGACAGGCGCCGGGCCAGCTTTCCCTCTTCGAGAAACAACTGGCGGTAGCGCTCGCGCTGCATCAGCTCCGGTCGAATCACCTTGACGCAAACGACTTCACCCGAGCGGTTGTCTTTGGCCATGTAGACGGTACCCATGCCGCCGTGAGCAATGGCCCGCATGATCGTGTATCGCCCGGCGAACGTGGAACCGTACGGAATGCCGGACGTCGGGGTACCGGCAGGTAGGAGAGTGCCGTCGCCGGAGGGCTGGATCATGCTCGGCGCGCCGGCGTCCTCGATCATCGATTCCATACCGGAATGCTGCACCGCGCTGGCGTGATCTCGCGTCGTCTCGTACGGACGCGGGCCGGATTTGTCGGAGGCTTCCTCCACGTGTCGCTTGTCATCAGATAATGACATCACTGCCCCCAGTTCGCCCACGCCCGAGTCTACAGTTGGAGGCGACAAATCCAGCGACGTTTCTCGATTCCGGCACAAAAGCAAGCCAGGATCGCGCGGGTTGGCCTTGCACACAGCGCAGTTTACCGACCCATCTCCTCAAGCGCGCCGTCGGTCAGGGAGATGCCTTGGGGCTCGCCCATAATTAGGTTGAACCCTGGCAGGCGGTCGATTTGCGGCAGCAACTCTGCCAGGTCGATGCTGTGCAGGTCGCGCTCGATCTCGTTGAGCGTGGCTTTCATTCCTCGGTAGCTCAGGTAGTCGGTCAGGTACGCTACGTGTTCGGTGTTGGTCTGCTTGATGCGGAGCCCCCGTTGCAGGTGCCGCCATGTTTCGTGGATCGCGACCGCGGTGCACAACCCGATCGTTGCCACAATGTGCTTCAACGAGCCCGCGCCCTCCTGGTTGTGGAAGTAGCTTGGCCTCTCGGAACGGTGTGGCCTGACCATGATCAGCTCGTTGGTGTCTTCCGTGCGCTCGATTGTCAGGTTGGGGACGTCTTTCGGTTTGATCGCGTAGAATACGATCAACTGGATGATCACCGTTGCGGGCGCGATCACACTCGGGTGCGGTGGCGCGATTCCGAGAGAGCCCAGGACAATCCCGAACATCAGGAACAACCCGAACACCACGAATGTGGTGACGAACGCGGATGCGGCTGCGAACAGCGCCAGCCCGAATGCGGTAATCAACTCGTCGCGGAAACGAGAATTGACGTTGTCGCGTGCCCACTCCGATGCAGAAATCATGTGCGCCCCGGCAAGTACTACGCAAACCAGTTTGGGAGAACGGCTCTCGGATCGCCACTCCAAAGGGTTTGCAAACCTGTAGCAGCTTCCGGTTGCAGCACGCTCGCCCGCCAGCGGCACTCGGTGTGCATTCTGTGAGTTTTTCTCGCGAAAATTGGTCGCCTGTGCGAGTTGAACAACTAAGCTTCGCCAAACTTAAGGGGGCTAACTATGCGCTATGCAATGCTTGCAGCGATGTTCCTGTTGTTTGTCAGCGGGTGTGCCAACACACTGACATCGAGCTTTCCCAAGCATGACTTCGCCACACTGTATCTGGGTGAAGGCGCCACTTCCGGACCCATTCATTGGACGAACACTGACAAAAACCCGGTAAGCGTGCAGAGCGTTTCGGGCACGTGGAACGCCGGCGACCCTTTTGCACTGGTTCCGCCTAACTTCTCGTCACCGATCCTGCCGGCAAGCCATCGCACCCTGCCTCCGATCTTCGTGACGTTCATTCCAACAACGGTCGGGACGTTCAGTGGCAATGTAGAGGCCTCGGCGACGCAGGGCGGCAACAAGGTTTCTGCGGACAAGGTCGCAGTAGCCGGAAAGGCGGTCGCGCAGGACCAGACTGGCGACATTACGATTGGCGGTCGCGACATAGTACCGGACCAGATGTTGGACTTCGGTTCAGTGAGTGTGTCCACCGGCCAGCCCGTGACCAAGGAGTTCGACATTCAGAACGCTTCCCTTGACTCGGTCACAATTACCGTCGAGGGTAAGTTCCTGCGGGGAGACAATGGCTACACAATAGACGGCCAGGCATCCGTTACGATCCCGCCGCTGCAGCGCAAACGTATCAAGATCAAGTTCAAGCCCACCAGCGTTGGCACGAAGAACAACGTCGTCGAGTTCAAGAGCGACGACGGTAAGCACGTCGCCGGTACGGCTCTCACTGGGGTCGGAACCGAGTAGCGTGCATAGTGGCCGCTTGCCGATCTACTCGTCTACTCCGCCACCTCGCCGGGGCGGATCAGGATCTCTTCTATGGCCGATTCGGTCAGCACGACGGCCTGCGGCTCGTCTGCGAATATCTTGAAGGCAGGTAGCTCGGCGGCCTGCGGCAGCGCCTTGGACAAGTCTACGTCTTGCAGCGCGGTTTACAGCTCGGCCACGGTAGCCCGTTCGGCTTTGGCTATGAGGTACGCGGCGATCTGCGCGATGCCCTCCGCGTCATAGCCGCGTAGCTCGCGCCCCTTGCGCCAGTATCGAATCGCCTCATCGGCCGAGATTGCCGCGGCGAAGAATGTGCCGACGTATGCGCGCTTGAACGAGAAGTCGTGGTCCTGGTCGTACCAGTACGTTCGGCCGCTTGCCCGGTCAGGTTTGACAAGCACCAACTCGTTTGAACCTTCCACGATTTCACAGGTCCACCCGGGATCAGCCTTGCGCCGGATCAACGGGAACAGCGCTAGCTGCGCGGCCCACGCCCCCGCCAGGAATATCCACGGTTCGGGCAGTCCGATGCCTGCAAACCGAAAGATGAAGACGCCCACGGCGGTCAATCCGTACACGATGACGGACCAGAACCCGACAGCGAGCGCAAACACACCACCCAGCGCGACGGCGGTCAGGCGCTCGTCGCGGGCGCGGGTGTCCAGCATTGTACGGGCCCACGCGCGCGCGGCGGCGAGGTGGTCGTTCACGGTCGTCCCCGCAGGTGCTGCAGCACCTTTGCCAGGTCGGTGGGGGTGAGGTCGAGCTGTCGTATCTCTTGAGGCGGCTTCTCGCTGACCTGCTCAATTTGCAGGCCTTCGACGTCGAGTTGGGGCGACTCCGCGAACTGCGATGCAGTCAGTGTGACTGCGTTGCCCGGCTGATCCAGCCGTGCGTACAACTTGAAACTCCGCTTCGTGGGCTTGCCCGACGTGTCCTGCGTGCTGCTCATGGAATGGGCAAGCACCCTCACGTCAATCGGCTGGCGGGTGTCGAACGCGACCATAAAGACGTTCTTGGGCGCGAAAACGGACAGGCGATCGCCATCGATGACCGCGCGCCCCGCCCAGTTGCGCCTGCGCACGACATGCCCGAACAGCTTTGACATGCGCCCACCGACATACGCTCCGCAGATGACGGCCACAACTTTGGTCAGGTTGTACGTGACCCCGTCGTCATCGAACCGCGTGTCAGCGAGCGCGCCAAGCTGCTCGATTGCCAGGATGTGCAGCCACCACAACAGCGAGATCCCGCCCACCAGCAGCGCGATCTGCACGATGCAACCGAACGCGCCCGGGTTTGTGCCGTAGACGACCAGCGCGTC
>CAZNBU010000351.1:0-4157 GCA_964571035.1 uncultured Planctomycetaceae bacterium
TACATCGAGAACCCGCTGTCGGAAGAGCTGCTGCGCGGCAAGCTCAGCAACAAAAACAAGATCACGGTGAAAGTGAAGAAGAACAAGGAGACAGACAAGACCGAGCTCGAGTTCGCCTACACCGACAAGCCGAAGGACAAGAAGAAGGACAAGTCCGAAACCGAAACCGTCGCCGCGGAGAACTAGCTCCCGGCCGTGCAGAACCGCAAACCGCCGCGAACCCGCGGCGGTTTCTGCATTTGTGGCTCCAACAGACAGAAACCCTTGCTCTTGGGGTGACCGATTATCAGACTTGAGGGGCGGTGCGGGAAACGGCGGTTGTCCTTCCGACAACATTGGGGGCTGGGCCGGAAATGACTTCCGGTGCGGAGCTACGTCGGCAGTTACTCAGGAGATGTGAAATGCGGTTCTTCATCATCGCGGCGATTCTCGCCTGCACACCATTGTTTGCGGTCACCTTCACCGTCACCAACACCAACGACAGCGGCGCAGGGTCGCTGCGGCAGGCGGTGCTGGATGCCAACGCCACCACGGCAGCGGATGACATTGTGTTCTCGGTCGCCACGCCGGCGACCATCACGCTCGCCTCGGGCTTTACCGTCAGCAATCCGCTGACCATCACCGGGCCCGGGGCGCGAATGCTCTCCATCACGGCCAGCGGCACGGGATACCGGTTCTGCCTGGTGAACAACGGCGCCACGTTGACCATGACCGACGCGACCATTCATGGGTTCAACGGCGGCGGCAATAACGGCGGGTGCTTTGGCACGACATCATCGCCATCGCCATCCGGCATTCGCCTTCAGCGCGTGGCCCTGAGGAACATCACTTCCGCGTCTGCCGGGGCAATTCAGGTCAACGGTGCATTCACGGCGATTGATTGCGAATTCAGCGGGTGCTCGGCCACAAACAGCGGGGGCGTGATTTCCAGTTCCGGGACATCGATCAATTGCACGAACTGCACGTTCAGCGGCAACACCGCGGGGACCAGCGGCGGCGTCATGATCATCTTCGCCGGC
Organism: uncultured Planctomycetaceae bacterium; assembly: GCA_964571035.1. Taxonomy (GTDB): domain Bacteria; phylum Planctomycetota; class UBA8742; order UBA2392; family UBA2392; genus JADJRK01. The sequence goes on from CAZNBU010000351.1 coordinate 1,020, forward strand.
GACGTTTCGCTGCAGAACTGCACGCTTTCGGGCAACAGTGCAACCACGGGCGGCGCAATTGTTCGCAACGCGGGTGTTGTGGCGATCCGCAGCACTATTCTGGCGGACAACACGGCCACGACCGGGCCAAACGCCTCCGGTGTGATCACGTCGAAGGAATACAACATCGTCAACAACATCGCCGGCATGACCATCACGCAGGAGGCGGGCGACGTATTCGGGCAGAGCGCGCAGTTGCAGCCGCTGGCGGACAACGGCGGCCCGACCAACACCATGGCGCCGCTGCCGACCAGCCCGGCGATTGACGGCGGTGACTGTGCCCCGTTGGTTGCTGATCAGCGCGGTGTGCAGCGCCCACTGAACATGCAGTCGGTAGCCAATGTCGCCGACGGCAGTGACATCGGCGCGTTTGAAGTCCGGCCGCTGATTGCGACCGTGCAGACCACGCTCGCGTTCGGCACGACCGCGGTGGGTCAATTCTCCGCGGAGCAGCAGATCGACATCACCGCGACCGAGATGCTTTCGGCTGTCTCGGTGACGCCGCCGCTGCACTTTGAAGTCGCGACATCCCCGACCGGGCCGTGGGTGAGCGTGGTGCCGCTCATGCTGCCCGTTTCAGCCACGGGCACCTTGCAGCAGACGATCTACGTGCGCCACGCGCCGACCGCGACCGGCACGCACGACGACGACCTGGTGATCGGCAACCCCGACGCCAGCGATGCGCTTGTGCTGGTGACAGCCGACGGCAGCAATCCCGTCCCCACGATCAGCGTTTCGGGCACCCTCAACCCGTTCAACACGGTGGGGTTCAACCCGTCGACAGAGCAGAGCTATTCGGTGTCAGGATCGAACCTGACGACCGCGATCTCGATTGCCGCGCCTGCTGAGTTTGAAGTATCGCTGTCCGCCGCAAGCGGGTTCGGCGCCAACGTATCGACGGGTGCGCCCGTGGCGGGGGACGTGCCGCCGACCACGATTTTCGTGCGCTACAACCCGGGCTCCGGCACCGCCCACAGCGGCGACATCACACACGACAGCACCGGCGCGGCGCAGCAGATTCTGGGCGTCAGCGGCACGGTGACGCCGCCGCCGGTGATCACGGTGACGGGCGGGCTCACCGCGTTCGTCACGACCGCGGTGAATGTGCCATCGCCGGAGCAGAGCTACACAGTCGAAGGTGTGAACATGACAGCGCCGATTTCGGTTACTGCGCCCGCTGAGTTTGAAGTCTCGCTCACGACGGGCACCGGGTTCGGCTCGACTGTGGACACCACTGCTCCGGTCGCGGGCACGATCGCGCCCACCACAATCTTCGTACGCTACAACCCGGGCTCAGGCACTGGCCACACCGGCAACATCGACAACGACAGCGCCGGCGCAGCGACCGAAACGGTGCCGGTGACGGGGACAGTCATCCCGCCGACGCCGGTCATCACCGTAACCGGCACGCTGACGGCGTTCTCGACCACCTCGGGCCAGCCGTCAACTCCGCAGTCCTACACGGTTTCAGGCGTGGACATGACCGGGCCGATCACGGTGACCGCGCCAGCGGCGTTTGAGGTTTCGCTGACCGCAACAGGCGGGTTCGGCGCGAGCGTGATGACCGCCGCGCCAACCGCGGGCGTGATCACAGCCACCACGATTCACGTGCGCTATCTGCCGGGTTCAGGCAACGCCCACAACGGCAACATCAACCACAACGCCCCCGGTGCCGCGGCGCAAACGCTGGCGGTGACAGGCGCGGTAGGCGCCTCAAGCCCAACCGGCAACAACGGCAGCTCCGGCGGCGACAGCGGGTGCCAAGCACTGAGCCAACCGTTGGCGCCGATCATGGTTTTGGTCTGCATCGCGATGGCGGCGCTTGTCGTAGCAAGACGCCGCGAAGCCTGAAATCAAAGAGGGGGCCCAAGGGCCCCCTCTTTCTTTTTGCCTTCTCTGCTTCTTGCACTACTCGCGCACCGTCCGAACCCGGACCGCAACGAGCGCACCACCCAGCGCCAGCAACAGCCACAGCAGGGATGATCCGTTCGTGCCGGAGCACCCGCTGCCGTTTTCGGGGTCTTCCGGAATCGTGTTGACCTTCACACGCATCACGACCTGGATGTTGTTGGTCCCGTCCGTGAGGTTTGCCGTGAAGACGTGTGTACCAACGTCGTCGCTCTTGAGAGCACCAAGCGCGCTGATGCTCAATGTAGTGCCCGTAAGCGCAACGTCAAAACCCGCACCGCCAGTGGGATTCAGTGCATCGGGCGTCACGCTGACAAGCGTGACGGTCTGGCTGAGGTTCTGGTCAGAGACGTTGCAGACATCGAACGCGGGCGTCTTGCCGACTTGAGTGATGAACGCGTATGGCAGCGCTGCTGATCCATCGCCGGTGACTCCCGCAACCGGAGCCTGCTGCGGCGCAACGTCGAGCAGGGTGATGGTCACGGTGAAGGTGACCGGCGGTGTGATGCCATCGCTAATCGTGATGGTGTACACAAAGTCGCCGGGTACCTCAGAGGCATTCACGGTTCCGGTCCACGAAAGCGTGGGTGTAGGGGCCGCCGCGGAAGGAGCGGGGGCTGTTACGCCAAGTAATCCGGCCGGCGGCGAAACTTGCACGCTTACGACCTCAATGTCGTCGGCATCCATGTCCGACGCCATCAGGTCGGCCGACAAGAGTGTGGTACCGGGATCGACCGCAAGTGTGAACCCACCGGCGCGCGTGCCCAGGAACTGGCCGCCTGAGGCTACCACCGGTTGCACGTTTCCGGTGTTTTGGACGGTCACGCGCACAACAATGTCTATCGGATTGTTGCCGTCCGTGACGGTCACGGTGAACACATGGTCGCCGATGTCCAGATAGGTCACGACGCCGGTCGGCGTGGCCGAAATGCCACCTGAGTTCCCTGTGCCTGAGAAGCCCACCTGGAACAGGCTGGACGGGTTGCTGCCGTCCGGCGTCACGCTGACTTCGGTCAAGGTCTGCGGAACGTTCGGATCGGTCACGGTTGCCAGGTCAACTACCGCCATGCCGCCCAACGCCACATCGCCGGTGTACGGGTTAGCGAGAGAACCGTCCCCACTGCCGGCATGTGGTCCGCCGGTGTGTCCCGGTGCCGCATCCGTGATATCGAGTGACACCGTAACCATAAC
>CAZNBU010000352.1:0-4129 GCA_964571035.1 uncultured Planctomycetaceae bacterium
TTCGCTACTTTAAGACGACCAACGCGTCGTCTTCCGCAGCGGACAACACCTTGCAGGTGTGGTTGAACAACACAGCCACAACCGACTACACCACGAGCGAAACGTTCGGCAACGCTACGACGGGCGCGACGCAAGTATTCAGTTCGACAACCTTCATGATGCCCGCCACCATCGGGTGGATCGAGTTCGGGCCGTTCACCACCCCGTTCACATACACGGGCGGCAACCTGGAGATCGTCGTCAACTGGGACTGCTCCACCTCTGCCACTCCAACAACCGGCGGATTCCCATGGAGCTATGAATCGTATGCCGGCGGCCTCGGCCGTGGGTACAGCGCCAGTAGCGCGCCAACCACCGCAAGCACACTCAATCTTACGACAAACCAGGGGCACCTCCGGTACCCCGTGATTCAGATTGACTACACGCTTCCGGCCGGCGACGGCGTTGTCCTGGCGAACAACACGGCTCCTGTGGACCTGAATCCGGGCAGCCAGACGGACCTGGTCATGCTTGACATGACAGCAAGTTCGTTCAACACCAGCCAGACGCTCAACTCGATCACCATCACCAAGACCGGCACTGTACCCGACGCGAACATCGGCTTGATCAAGCTCATTCACGACGTCAACACGGACGGGCAGTTTGACATGGGTGACACTGTCCTGGGTCAGGGCACCCTGGGCAGCGGGGCGATTACGTTTAACTCCGGCACAGGCTGGCCGATCCCGGTTCCGACAACCGGCGGCCCGTCGCTGCTGGTTACGGTTTCGTCGACGTCGAACTGGGGCTTGTCGGAGACGATTGAGCTTGCGGTGGCTGCATCCACGGACGTTACCTGGAGCGGAACTCCGACCGACTACACCACCTATCCGGTGAGTTCCGGGGTGAGAACCGTCATCCCACCACAGATTTCGCTGGGCCAGCCCGGAACGGGCAACAACTACCCGTTCAATTTCACCACTGCGGGCAGGTTCCAGACGGCGTATGCTGCCACTGAACTGGCCATGATGCCCGCCGGCTCGCTGATTACCGAGATTCGCGTGCACGGCAGCAGCGTAACGCCTCCCACGTACACCAACTTCAAACTGCGTCTCGCGCATTCGCAGACGGATCCGGCAATCATGTCGACGACTTGGAACAACTTCGTCGGCTCGCAGATACTTGTTATCGACTCCGCGTCGTACATTCCAACCGCGCTGGCGGGAGCCGGTGCGCCAGCCTTGTGGAGCTTCCCGCTGACCACTCCGTTCATTTACAACGGCACGGATGGTCTCCTCGTGGATTGGTCTTTTGAGGGCAAGACGGGCACAGGGTGGACTATCACCACCGGGTCCGGCCGTCAGCGCGTCTATCACACGACGGATGCGAACGCTCCGGCGCCGACGACGAACACTTCCGGCGGCGATTACGGCATCGATATCATGTACAACCCGAATCCCGGCAATGGCCACCTGCTGTCGGGCGGGCCGGGCGCGACCGGACTGATCAGCTACACCTATAGCAACGAGGTAATGCTGGACCTTCAAGCGGTCACCATCGGCACCAGCCAGGACATCAGTTCGATTACCGTCTCCAAGACCGGCACGATGGCCGACGCCGCGATCTCCAGTGTCAAGCTTGTCCTGGACATGAATGACAACGGCACCGTGGAAGGCACGGACCCAATCCTGAGCGCCGGGCCGTTTACTAGCGGCCAGGTCACCTTGGGGATCGCGCCACCGATTACGGTGACCACAACCGGCGCCGTGCGTCTGCTGGTGGCGTTCGACTCGGTCGGCACGCTGGCGGTTGGTGACACGCTTGGATTCGAGATCGCGAGTTCCAGCGCCGTGGTCTGGTCATCCGGCAACGACTTCAGCGCATACCCGATCAGCAACGGGCCGATTACCGTCACCGTACCGCTGCTCACGATCGGCGTTCCGGGTACGGGCAACAGCTTCCCGTTCAACTACACCACCGAAGGCCGCTATCAGACAGCCTACGCGGCGAGCGAGCTGACGGCGATTCCTGCCGGCAGCCTGATCACCGAGATTCGCGTGCATGGCAGCAGCGTTACGCCGCCGGTGTACCAGAACTTTCAGCTTCGGCTGGCTCACTCACAGACAGACCCGAACGTAATGTCGCTCACCTGGGACAACTTCATCGGTGCGCAGACCCTTGTGATTGACTCGCCGTCCTACACCCCGACAGCTCTGCCGGGCCAGGGCGCGCCTGCGCTATGGACCTTCCCACTGACAAACCCCTGGGTCTACAACGGCACGGACGGAATCCTCGTGGACTGGTCCTACACAGGCAGGACGGGCGGTGGCTGGTCTGTGGCAACGGCGACCGGCCGCAACCGCGTTTACCACTCCACCAGTGCCGCATCGCCAACACCGGCTGGCAACACCACCAGCGGCAACTGGGGCATCGACTTCCTGTTCGACCCCAGCTACGACGGCACAGCGGTCACGAACGGAGCTGCCGGTACCGGCGTCGGGCCAACGGCGACTGACCTCGTGTTGCTGGACCTTGTAGCGTATTCCGGCCCCAACGCGCGCACTCTCAGTGCCATGACCTTGACCAAGAGCGGCACGGTGCCTGACGCCTCCATCTCGAACGTCAAGCTGGTGCAGGACGCCAACGACAACGGTGTCGTGGACGTAACCGACACGGTGATCGGCTCGGGGATCCTTACCAGCGGGGCGATTTCGTTTTCGATCTCGCCGGCCCTGAACATAACGCCTGCCGCCCCTGCACGCCTGCTTGTCGCGGTATCCTACACCGGGCCGCTCGCATTCGGCGAAACGCTGGAGCTAGCCATCGCGCAACCCAGCCACATCACCTGGAGCAGCGGGCCGGACTTCACCACCTTCCCTGTTTCCAGCGGCGTGCGGACGGTTCGAATGGTCGGCACGGTAACGATCAGCCAAACCACCGCGGCGGACTACACCGACATTGGTGACGCGTTCGACGACCTTGAAACCTTCGGCGTCGGCGGACCGGTTGTGCTGGAGATTCAGGACAGCTCTACCTACGTCTCTACACCCGCGTACACGCTTGGCATGGATGACACGCAGCCGGTGCCGCTGCTTACACCGGTCCTGGGTTCGTCCGCAACCAACACCATTACACTGCGCCCGGCTGCCGGACAAACGCCCGTCATCCAGGGCAATGCCAACGGCGCGATCCTGTTCGGCAACACTCCGACAAGCCCACTTACAGGCCGCGGGGGGTTGGTCATCAACCAGAACTTCGTAACCGTGGAAGGCTTGGAAGTTACGGGCGGCCCCAACTTCGGAATCATGGTACAGGGCAACAACTCTTACGCAGTCAACTACACGGATATCACGATCCGAGGGTGCAAGGTGCACGACATTCCGGACGGTCCGGGCATCGCCCACATGGGCCAGAACTCGGGGTACGCCGATAACATCCTTATTGAGAACAACTTTGTCTGGAACTGCCTCACCAACTCGGTGCCATCCACGTCGCTGCTGCTGATCAACACGTACGGTTCCATCACGATTCGAAACGCTGCAAGCGGCTCAGGGTCTGTGCGGCACAACACGATCGTTCACACCAGCCCGTTCACCAACACCGGCGGTATCTACGCGTACTCCAGCAGCTCGACGTTCCCGTTGAACGACGTCAACAACAACATCGTGATCTGCACCGATCCTCTGGTACCGGCAATTTTCCTTTCCAGCACCGCAAGCCTGCCGACAATCACAAACTGCGACTTCAACTGCTGGTTTGCAGGGACCATCAGCAACCAGACGTCGGTCAACACGTTCGCGCTCTGGCAGGGTACCGGTCGCGACACCAACGGCATTGACACGGACCCCGAACTGTCGGATGCGTTCGGGCCGAACTTCAATCTTCATCTCACCAGCACGTCTCCATGCGTCGACCCGACGGGTCAGACTTCAACGCTGGCTACCGACATTGACGGCGACGCCCGCACGACCCCGGATATGGGCGCGGATGAGTTTGTCCCGGGCATCGACATCACCCAGGGCACCGCTGCCGTGGGGCACCTTGGACAGTTCGACATGGGTGTCCTGCCGGCTCCGCCGACTGCCACGCCCCTTACGTTCACCGTCTCCAACTCGGACATCGTGAATCACACCCTTACCGGCACGCCTGC
>CAZNBU010000353.1:0-4122 GCA_964571035.1 uncultured Planctomycetaceae bacterium
CAAATCGACACCGCATCCATCACCATACTGCCGCGCGCGAACGGCACCGGCGGCGGTCCGCCGAACGGCGGCTCAGACAACGGCGACGGGGATGACGATGACGGCGGATGCAGCGCGGGATATGCGCGCTGGCCTTGGGTGCTGCTGCTGTTGGTTGGTGTGCTGACCCGGAAGCTGCGCGTCGCGCGGAACCTCTAGCGCAGCTTTTCCATCTCGCGGTGCATGGCAGCCCAGGCGCCTTCCAGCAGCGCGGTGCGGCAATCGCCGATCGCCTCGGCTTTGGTATCGCGCCGCACGCCTTCGACCGTGAAGTTGTCGCGCGCGAACGCCTTCTTTTCGCCTTCCTTGAACAACTGCCAGGTCAGCTTGCCGTCGTAGATCGCATACAGCGTGGAGCCCATGAACGACGGGTGCGCCACCAGCGTCAGCTTCAGGTCGATATGGATGCGGATCTCGTGTTTGCGCGGGGTGCCGATCTTGTAGTTCATCTTGTCGAGCTCGGTTCGCATCCACTCAACCGCGGTGGCGTCCTTCTCCTCGAACTCAACAATCACGGTCCAAGGGCCGCGCAAAGCCGGCGGCTCCTTGGGCTCTTCGGTGGGCTTTTCTACGGGTGTGTCTGGGGGCGTGTCCGGGCGCGGCGCGGGCTCCGGCTTCGGGCGCTCCACTTCGCCCGGCAGCGGCGGCACTTTCAGGTCGGCCGGCTTGGGCAGGGCGGTCAGGCGGTCCCGGGCTTCGCGGTGCAGCGGGTCCAGCTTCAATGCCTCGGCGAGTGTCCGCGCCTCCTGCTCGTCCATTGCGAACTCGTGGCAGAAATCCGCGAGCTTTAGAATCGAGTCGATCTTGGAGAAGTCCGTAACGCCCTTACGCAGGTCGAAGTGCTGGTCACCGCGCGTAAACGCCCAGCGGATGTACAGTTCAATGCCGTCGCCGATATCAAGCTTGACGCCCTCTTCGTCCACCAGCTTGACCGTGCCCTCCAGCACCTCGTCGGTCTTCAGCTTCAGGCGGACAGATTCACCCGATGAAGTCTGCGCAGACACAAGCCCACCCAGCAGCAGGATTGCAGCCAAGGCGCTTACAAGGCGTGTCATGCTCGCTCCCCCAGTTTGTCCAACAGGGCGGTGTACGTGGCCCCGGGTCGTTCTGACTTGAGCAATGCGCTGCAAACTGCCGCCCGCGTTGCCCCAGCCCGGACCAGCTCGTTCACGTTGTCAGGTGTGATGCCACCGATAGGGAATACCGGGATACCCACCCTGGGCGTTACTTGAGAAATCAGTCCTGAACCCGCCACAGATTGTACTTCTTTCGTCCCTGTGTGAAACATCGCACCGGCACCAATATAGTCGGCCCCGTCGCTTTCCGCGCGTAAAGCCTCTGTAACATCGTGCGTGCTTACCCCGATCAAGGCCGCCGGGCCTGCCACCTTGCGGGCTTTCGCTACACTGAGGTCCTGCTGCCCCAAGTGCACACCGTCGCCCGTCAGCGCAGCAATGTCCGCGCGGTCATTGATGATAACGCAGGCGCCGGGCGTAAGTTCCGAAAACTCATGCGCAAACTCCGCGAACTCGCGAGCCTCCGCATGCTTTTCGCGTAACTGGAACAGGTTCGCCCCGGCGGCTGTAAGGGCGGCAAGCACGTCCTTCCACGGTTGCGCGCAGGCGCTGCGGGTGAAAATGACCATTACGCGCGCCTCGCGCACCGCCACGCGGCGCGGCGCAGCTACAAAGAGCTGCTGCTCAGCTTCGTAGGCGGCATAGCGAGCACCGGCAGCATGGCCGGCGGCTTCACGATTCTCGAGCTGGCTGAACTCCTCAATGACGCGCAGGGCCTCCTGGGCGCGCTTGATGCCTGCCACCGCGACCTCGCGGGGAGAGCGGCGCAAGACGTCGTCGGCATCCGGGCGGCGGCCGACATCGCCTTCAATGTCGCGCGCCGCGAGCAGACGCTGCGTCCCCAGCGCGTCGCTGCACGACTGCACAGCCCGGCGCACAGCCTTCAACCCATCCGCGGCGCGGGCATCGTTCAGCGCCAGCCGGGCGTACTCTTCGCAGGTGCGCAGGCCCTCACGGGCGCGGTTCAGGTTGGCGTCGAGGATGCGAAGCGTGTTCATGGCGTGGACGATGAGCACAAACAGGCATAGAATAGTGGAATGACAGCCGCCCAGGCACAAGCACTGATCGCAAAACTCCGGCAACTCTCGGAGGAGGAGTTGCGCACGGTGGAGGACATGGTCGACTCCCTAAGGGAGCGCAAGTCTGAGGGCAAGGTCCCACCAGAGAGCATCCGCATAGCCGTCAAGAAGGGCAAGCTCCATCCGCCCACCGATCCGGGCGTCCTGCGTTCTGTCCGGACTTTCGAGCCCGTCAAGGTTCCGGGCAGGCCCTTGTCCGAGATCATCCTTGAGGACCGGGTGTGGTAGTCTACTTCGACACCTCGGCGCTCGTGAAGTTGTACATCGCTGAGCCGGATTCCGATCAAGTGTCAGAGTTGTGGGGCCGGGCGTCGGTCGCGACTTCATCTGAACTGCTGTACGTGGAAATGGCATCCGCGTTCGCCCGCAGCCTTCGCGAACAACGCGCTCCGGCATCGGCGCTGATGGATGCTCAACGACAGTTCTTTGACGTTGAATGGGCGGGGTTTCATCGAATCCCGGTAGGCACCGAGATCCTTTTGAGTGCGCGTGACCTGCTGATGCGGCACGCACTGCGTGCCAGCGACGCCGTGCACCTTGCATCCGCACTGCAGTTGCGCGACCTGGTGCCCGATGACGACTTGATCATCGCGTGTGCGGACGGCGCCCTTGCGACAGCCGCGCGCAGCGATGGATTTAAGGTCGGGCCATAGAGGACGGCATCTTGCGAAACAACCTGCCTGGGGTATCTCGTGGGCGTGAGTGATCCCAACGAATCCTTTCAGCACCCTTTGGTCGGGCGCTACGCGGCCAAGGAGATGCGGCAGCTTTTCGGCCAGCAGAAGCGCATCGGCCTTTGGCGGCGGCTTTGGGTGGCGCTGGCGGAGTCGGAGCGCGAGCTGGGCCTGGCGCAGATCACCGACGAAGCGTTGCAGCAGATGCGCGCGAACCTCGACAACATCGACTTCGCGCGCGCAGCCGAGCACGAAAAGACCTTCCGCCACGACGTGATGGCGCACGTCCACACCTTCGGTGAAGCCGCGCCCGCAGCCAAAGCGGTGATCCACCTGGGCGCCACCAGTTGCTTTGTCACCGACAACGCCGACCTGATCATCATGCGCGAGGGGCTGGATCTGCTGCTCAAGCGCCTGCGCGCGGCTATCGCGGCGTTTGCTGACTTTGCCTCGCGCGAAGCCGACACCGCGTGCGTCGGGGCAACGCATTTCCAGGTGGCGCAGCTCACGACCGTGGGCAAGCGCGCCGCATTGTGGTTGCAGGACCTCGTGGCGGACTACCAGGAGCTCAAGCGGCTGCGCGACGAAATGCCGATGCGCGGCGCGAAGGGCACTACGGGCACGCAGGCGAGCTTCCTGGAGCTGTTCGACGGCGATGAAGCCAAGGTCAAGGCGCTGGACGCAGCGGTTTGCAAACGCATGGGGTTTGAGCGCAGCTTTCCGGTCACGGGCCAGACCTACCCGCGCAAGTACGATCACACCCTGCTGACAGCGGTGGCGAGCATCGGCGTCAGCGCGCAGAAGCTGGCAACCGACATTCGGCTGCTGATGGGGTTAGGCGAGCTGGACGAGCCGTTCGAAGAAAAGCAGATCGGCAGCAGCGCGATGGCCTACAAGCGCAACCCCATGCGCAGCGAGCGCGTGTGCGCGATCTCGCGCTGGCTGATCAATCTGCCCGCGAACACCGCGTTCACAGCCGCTGAGCAATGGCTTGAGCGCACGTTGGACGACAGCGCCAATCGGCGCATGAGCATCCCTGAGGCCTTCCTGGCCGCCGACGTCGTGCTTTCGCTGCTGCACAACATCGGCAGCGGGCTGAAAGCGAACCATGCCGTGATTGATGCCCGTGTTCGGCGCGAATTGCCGCTGATGGCCACCGAGGCGATCATCATGGCGGCTGTGCGGGCAGGCGGCGATCGCCAGGCCGTTCATGAAAGCATCCGCACACACAGCCACGCCGCGATCCGGCGCATG
>CAZNBU010000354.1:0-4119 GCA_964571035.1 uncultured Planctomycetaceae bacterium
TTTCTTTGATTCGGAAGGGATTGTGTTTAGTGGTCAGGCAGAAGTTAACCAGTCCCCCCTTCGAGAGTCCGCCGGGCCGCCAGCAGCCAGCGAACCATCCATAGCTACCCAGTTTGCCGGAGATGGTACCGCAACCGATCAAATCAATCCGCAGATCGAAGCCAGCTTCACCAACTCGCTAGTCCGTACAGGCAGTCTCCGCCTTCAACACACAAATCCCGCCGACATCCAGGAAGAAGTGCTCGCTCTCGTCACCGTCATGGGCGGGTTTGTTACGCGGCTGACGCGCCGCGGTACCGGCGACGGCGCAACCGTTGACCTGGAAGTCGCCATCCCGTCGGACAAGTTTGCAGAGTTCACCAAGAAAACTGCGGCGCTGGGCGAAGTCGTGTCGCAGACCGAAAGCGCGGAAGACGTAAGCACCCAGCAGATCGACCTCAACGCCCGCCTTGCCGAAGCCCAGTCCTACCTCAAGCGCCTCGACGCTCTCGCCGAAAAACAAGCCAACATCCACGACCTCCAGAATTACGAGCGAAACCGCCGCGAAGTCCGCCTTGAGATCGAACGCTACAACAAAGCCATTTCCGCGCTCAGCAACCGCACCAGCTACGCCCGGCTTAACCTCAGCATCGCCGCAACGGCGCCCGAGCCACAGCCGGAACCCGGCAAGCTCTCCGAAGCACTAGACGACGGCCTGCAAGGCCTCGAATCCACCAGCGCGTTCCTCGTAAAAACCGGCATAGCCGGCTCGCCCGTGATAGCGCTAGGCACCCTCATCTACCTCGCCATACGCCGCAAACGCCGCAAGCAACAGGAACAAGCGGCCTGAGCCTTCCGTCCGTTGACGATTCGTCCCGCGTGCGCGAAACTGGTTGCATGGACTGGCGAGATCGAATCACTGCTGATCCAGCAATTTGCCACGGCAAAGCGTGCATCAAAGGCACGCGCATCATGGTGTCGGTGATCCTCGACAACATAGCCGACGGCCGGACCGAGCAGCAGATCCTCAAGAGCTATCCCGCGCTGACCGCGGACGGCATTCATGCCGCAGTGAGATTCAGCGCGAACTAAGCACGATGTCCTTGTCCGGGACTTCTTCGCCGCCGGGTTTGTCGCCTTTGCCGTAGCAGGTCAGTTCGTACCCGGTTTCTGTGCGCTTGTAGCGGTAGTAGGTGCCTAGAAACGGGTCCTGGGGCAGGATCTGGCGCTGGAAGTACGGGCGCAGGTCGTGCAATGCCTCCGGGTACTCGCCGTATTCGGTGTGATAGCTGCCGAGCGCTTTCGCCAGCTTCTCCATGTCCGCCTTTGCGCGCTGCCACATTGCCGCGTCTTCGGGCGTCGGGGTCCACGTGGTTTCGGGCGCGGGTTTGTCGGCTTGGAAGTCTTCGTAGCTCTGGCCGGGGCCGAGCTTCTTCTGCGCCGCTTCAAACAGCTCCAAAAAAACCTTCTTGTCGCCGCCGTTCTTGCGGCCCATGAACGCCTGGTCGTCCACCAGCACCGCGTCGCCCGGGTTCTTGATCCGGTGCCGGTGCGGGTTCAGCAGGAACAGCCCCGGGCTGATCTGGAACAAACCCACGCTGTCCGGCAGCGGGACAATGCTGTCCGTACGCCAGATCGCAAAGTCCTCCCACACCTGCCGCATCTCAGCCAGCTTGGCGCCTGTGTGCGCAAAGAACGTGCCGTTGTCGGTCGTGGGCGTCTTGGGCAGGTCGTTGAACTCGCGGATGTTGTGGCCGATCAGCACCACGAGGTTGCGGTTGCAGTACTCGACAAACTCGGGGTCGGTGAACAGCTCTGCCTGCACGCGGTCGCACTGGCCGCAGCGCTCGTACCCCATGTAGAGGAAGATGGGCACGTTGCGGTCAGCCGCTTCGTCATAGGCGTCGCGGGTGTCGGTGAACACGCGCAGCTTCGGCGGCTCGGGCGCGATTTCAGCCAGCACCTTGGGGTCGCGCACCACCACACGGAAACCGACGCTTCCATCCATCGCGTCCATACCCTGCCCGCAGCGGCAGACACAGCGCAGGTTCCACCAATTGGAGCTGACCCACGCGCCACCTTTGAGCATGGTTGGGTTGCCCAGGTCGATCTCGGGGTCGGCGCTGAGGTCGCCGTCCCAGTAAGCACGCTCGTACACGTTGCCCGCCATGTCCAGCAGGCCGTAGGGCGACGAGCCGTCGGGGTAGCTGCCCACCGGCATCGTGCGCTTCGGGCCGTGCAGGTAGCTGTTCGCGCGAGTGCTGTCAGGCAGCTTGTCTTCATTGCCCCACGGGAAAAGCAAACCCGCGGGCCCAGCCGCCGCCTTCTCAAACTCCGACCCCCGAGGCAGATCGCCCCCCACCCACTTTGCATAAGCCAGAGCCAGCCAGCCGCTCACACCAACGGCCGGGTGATTCTCGTATCCGGGCCGGGAACGCGCCCCTTCCGCAGTAATGCGCAGCCCCCATGGATGGTCGGTGGCCCAAGGCTTTCCGTCGGGGCCTGTGGCCTTGCCGTCCGCGAAGACCACGCCCTCATGTGCCGCCAGAAAACGAGCCACTTGCCAGTTCGCAACTTCGCGCTTGTCCACCAGCATGGCTGGCAGGTGCATCCAGCTTCCCTCGTGGCGCTCGTCTGTGCCCGGCGTGTCCCAGTATGCACGCTTGTAGAAGTACCCCGCCGGAATCAGCACCACCGTTGTCGCGTCTGCCGCCCTGCGAAACTCGCGATACCCGGAGGCGTTGACCAGGCCACCCGAGAACTGCCCGCAAGGCATGCCGCCTTCGTGCCGCCCGTGATCGACGCGTACATTTCCGCTTGGCGGTGTGCTGCTACTGAACCGCCAATCGTCGGCTCCGGTGTCATTTCCCTCCACTGTGCTGCCGAACTGAACGTCATCCAGCGACGACGGCGAGTCAGAAGGGGCATCTCCCTGTGTCGCACACCCCACCAGAAGCCCCGCCAGGGCCAGCGCAATTGCGTACTTTGCCATCGCTCACTCCTTGTTCTTTGCTGCACGGAGTATAACAGCGACGCGGATCGTTTGGTTTCGAACGTTGCACGTGGGGTTTCGGGGCGGCGCATCTTTTGCCCCGGCAGCAGCGCCTGTGCGTTGCGCCCCGCCTCGCAACTCGCCTAGAATCGCCACTGACGCGTAGGACACGGCCAAAGACGAAAGACGACGCCCTTCATGCCCACCGGCGATGTAACTGCCGAAAGCTTTTCCAGCCGCAAGGTTTGCATTACGCGCGCCCGTGAACACGTGGGTAACCGCGCGTATGTCGCCGCGCGCAACACGCTCGCCCGCGGCGTGCGCCAGTGGCCCCAGCTTGAGTACGACCACGAGCACCTCACCCTGCTCGGCCACGTAGCCGCCCGTATGGGGTGCTTTCGCGAAGCCAAGCGGCTGTTGACGCTGGCGGTCAGCGATCCTGACAGCCACGTCGAAGCGCGCTTCCTGCTGGGGCGCGTGCTGCTGGAAGCCGGGCAGGTTGAGCGCGCGATTCTGGTGCTCAAGGCGATCCTCAAGGACGCCGACGGGCTGGTGCCCTACCGCGTGCACGCCGGCGGTACGCTGAGCGTCGCGTTTTCGGCGATCGGCCTCAACAAGAGCAGCCAGGACGCGCTGGAAGAAGCCGCAAGGTTCGGTCTGATCAGCGCGCAGCTCTTGGCCGACGAGGGGTTCCGCCTATTGCGCGTCGGCGCGTACCCCGAAGCCGAGGTGCAGCTCGCCAAGGGTTTGCAGGTGGACAGCACCTGCGAGGACGCGTTCTATCGCCTTGGCAACGCGCTACTGATCCAGGGCAAGTCGGAGCCCGCGCTGGAAGTGCTGGCATACGGCATTGAGCAGTCGCCCGAGTACCCGCCGTTCTACCGCCTGATGTCGGAGATCTACACCGCGCGCGGCCAGCACAAGGAGGCCGCGGCGTTTCTGAAGCGCGCGCTGGAAATCTCGCCGCGCGCCGACGACGCCGACATGCTGCAGTTCATGCTCGCCACCGCGCTGTACCACGGTGGGCGCGCGGACTCCGCCATCGCCACCCTGCGCGACCTGCTGGAGCAGCACCCCCGCACGCTGCTCAAGCGCACCGTCAAAACGCGCATCGCCGCGCTGGACAAGAAGTCACCCGACGCCAAAGC